>JAEEGY010000262.1 GCA_016280565.1 Fretibacterium sp. | reverse complement strand
GGCATCGGCTACAACTCCATGGCGGTGGAGGAGAAGGACGCGCCGAAGTCCTGGAACGACCTTCTTGACCCCAAGTGGGCGGGCCAGATCGTCATGCCGGACCCCGCGTCGGCGGGCACCACCAAATCTTTCGTCGCAGCGCTGCTGGCGAGCCCGGCCTATGGCGAGGAGTACTTCAAGAAGCTGAAGGCCAAAGGCTGCGAGCTGGAGTCCGGCACGACGGCCACCCATAACCAGGTGGCGATTGGCGCCTATCAGGTGGGCATCATGCTGGACTATGTGTCCCACAACCTGATGGCTCAGGGGTCCCCCATCGGCTTCACCTACCTGCCGAAGGACCTCATCTCCATCTTCTCGCCCATCGGGCTGGTGAAGAACAGCGCGAACCAGGAGAACGGCAAGCTGCTCTATGACTTTATCCTCTCCAAGGAAGGCCAGGAGATTCTTGTGGCGAACAACCTGCTCTCCGTCCGCAACGACGTGGACCAGAAGGGCGTGGACGTCGAGGCCATCGCGAAGGCGGCCCTGACCGTGGACCTGGAGACCCTTGCGGCCAACTCCGACAAGATCCTCACAACGTTCGATAACATCTTCAAGAAGTAAGGTGGAGCGGGCAGCCTTGCGGCGTTGAGCAATTAAACGGTGTAACTGTCAGCGCGGAGGTTTCAGATGGAGCCTCCGCGTTTTCCTAACTTATGGAGGTCTTTAAATGGCGGGAATCAAGTTTCAGAACGTCTCCTTCGCCTACGGCGAGAAGCAGATTCTCAGGGACTTCTCGCTTTCGGTGGAGGATGCGCAGATCATGTGCCTGCTGGGGCCGTCCGGCTGCGGCAAGACGACACTCATGCGCTGTCTTTTGGGGCTGAACCGGCCCTCGTCCGGTGAGATCTGGCTGGGCGACAGGTGCCTCTTCTCCAAAGAACGGCGAATCAACATTCCCCCGGAGCGGCGCGGAATCGGCGTCGTGTTCCAGGACTACGCTGTGTGGCCGCACATGACGGTGATGGAGAACGTCTGCTATCCCCTGAAGAAGCAGCGCCTTCCCAAGGACGAGATGGAGAAAAAAGCAAAGTACGCCCTGGAGCAGGTCCGTATGGGGGACTACGCGCCCTATCTGCCCAGTCAGCTCTCCGGCGGCCAGCAGCAGCGTGTGGCCATCGCCCGCGCCCTGGTCAGCTCCGACGAAGTCATCGTCATGGACGAGCCCATCACGAACCTCGACGCCAAGCTCCGGGAGGAGATGCTCGCCGAGATTCGTCAGATTCAGAAGAACATCGGCACCACTATCCTCTACATCACCCACGACCAGGAGGCGTCACTCCAGCTCTGCGACAAGATGGCCATTATGGACGCCAGCGGCGCTCTGTGCCAGATCGGGACGGACGAGGACATCATCCTTCGCCCGGCGGAGCGCTTCGTGTTCGAGTTCATCGGCGTCTCCAACTTCTTCACGCTGACGCGGAAAAGCGGGAATTGGTGCTTCTTTGACCGGGAGGATATGCCTTATACCGGCACGGTCCCGGCGGAGTTCGAAGCCGTGGGCCGCGTGGATATGGGCGTGCGGCCCAACGGCATCGTCTTTGACGACGCCATAGCAGAAGGGAGCCCCTCGCCCATTCGCGGGACCATCCGGAGGAGCGTGTTCCTGGGCAGCGAGTACAATCTGTTTGTCGACCTCAACGGGCAGGAGGTCCGCGTACAGCGCAGCGCGTTTACGGGCACGGGCGGCGTCCAGGAGGGCGCAGAGGTCGGCCTGACCTTCCTGAGCCCGAAGTTTTATCCGGTTAAGGAGGCGGCATAATCATGTCATTCTTGCGAAAACGCAGAGGGGGAGCCGACCTGGCCGCGATGGAGGGGCGGCATATCGGTGTTGACGGCCTCATGACGGGACTGAGCTTCATCCTGCTGTTCATCATCGTCGTCATCCCCATCTTCATGATCGTCTACAACGCGTTTTTCTATGAGGGCAAATTTGACCTCAGCCTCTTCACCTCCGTCATCTTTGAGAAGGAAAACCTCAAGGCCATGGGGAACACCGTCATTATCGCCCTGGCCGTGACGGTGTTTGGCACCATCATGGGGCTGTTCTACGCCTGGCTTCTGGGGCGCAGCGACATCCCGGCCAAGGGGTTCATGCGGGCGCTGTTCACCATTCCCTACATGTTCCCGCCCTTCTTTGGGGCTATGGCGTGGGACCTGCTGTTCTCCGGCCGTGCGGGCTACATCAACCGCTGGCTCATGAGCACCTTCGGCCTGCGGCAGCCCCCGGTGAACATCAACAGCCTGGGGGGCATCATCTTCGTGGAGTGCTCCTACTACTTCCCCTTTGTGTTCATGCAGGTGGTGAGCGCGCTGGAGCGCATGGACCCCACGCTGGAGGAGTCCGCGCGCATCGCCGGGGCCCGGCAGTCTCAGGTCATCTGGAAGATCACCCTGCCGCTGGTCAAGCCGGCCATCTCCGCCGGAGCGCTGCTCATCCTCATCTCGTCGCTGGCGCACTTCGGCGTGCCATCCATCCTGGGCTTCTCCAAGAACATCTACACCCTGCCCACGATGATTTACGCGCTCATCAACAAGTCCGGCGGCAGTTTTGAGGGAATCCGCCAGGGCACGGCGCTGTCCATCCTGCTGGTGGCGGTGGTGGCCATCGCGCTGGTGGTGCAGAAGTACGTCCTGAGCTCCGGCAGCTACGACATCATCAAGGGCAAGTCCATGCGGCCCACGCTGATCAAGCTGCGCGGCGCAAAGTACCCGCTGCTGCTGCTTGCCAGTCTGACACTGCTGGTCATTGTTGTGGTGCCGCTGGTGATGATCTTCCTCGTGGCGCTGGTGAAGGCCTACGGCCTGCCGCTCACCTGGGCGAACTTCTCCTTCAGCAACTACGTCAAGGTCTTTGAGTCGCCGGCGACGATGGACTCCATCAAGAACTCCCTGTTCCTGTCCGTCACGGCGGGCATCGTTTGTATGTTCCTGGGCGTCATGATCGCCTACGTCATCAACCGCATCCGGCCGAGGGGGAAGGGCCTGTTGGAGATCCTCTCCATCCTGCCATACTCCATCCCCGGCACGGTGCTGGCCATCGGCGTCATCCTGTCCTGGTCGGGCTCCCTGGCGGGCATCAACCTCTACAACACGATATGGATCATTCTGGTGGCCTACATGGCGCGATACCTGTCCTTCTCCATGAAAAGCGCATCGGCGTCGCTGCAGCAGGTGAACGCCTCACTGGAGGAAGCGTCCCGGGCCTGCGGCGCAACGCACACGGAGTCCCTGAAGGACATCACGCTACCGCTCATCAAGCCTGCGATGGTTTCGGGCTTCTTCCTTATCTTCCTTCCGGCCATGCGGGAGCTGACCACCTCCGTCCTGCTCTACGGACCCTACAGCCGGACGCTGGGCGTGCAGATATTCGCGCTCCGCGACGCGGGCATGATTCCCCAGGCGTCGGCTCTGGCCTCGGTCGCCATCGTCATCATCATCGTCTGCAACGCCATCGTGACCGAGATCACGAAGGACAGGAAGGGGGCATAGCTCATGTCTGAGAATATCGCGGTGGCGCTCCGGCATGTGACCAAGCGTTTCACCACCCGCACGATGGGGACCATCACAGCCGTTGATGACTTCAACCTTGAGATAAGGGAAGGCGAATGCTTCTCCTTCCTGGGGCCGTCCGGCTGTGGCAAGACGACGACGCTCCGCATGATCGCCGGTTTTGAGGACCTGTCCGAGGGCGAGATCGAGCTCTGCGGCCGCCTCGTCTCCAGCAGCGCGAAGAACCTCTACATCCCGCCGGAGGAGAGGGACCTGGGCATGGTGTTCCAGGCGTTTGCCGTGTGGCCGCACATGAACATCTTTGACAACGTGGCCTTTCCGCTGAAAATACGCAAGGTGGCAAAGAAGGAGATCGCCGCGCGGGTGAAGGACGCCCTGAAGCACTGTTCGCTGGACGGGCTGGAGGACGTGTACCCCGGCGAGCTCTCCGGCGGTCAGCAGCAGCGCATTGCCCTGGCGCGGGCCATCGTGACGAACCCAAAGGTCATGCTCCTGGACGAGCCGCTGTCGAACCTCGACCCCAAGCTCCGGGAGACCATGCGGTTTGAGATCAAGGAACTCCAGCGGCAGTTCGGTTTCACCATCATCTTCGTGACCCACGACCAGTCGGAGGCCATGGCGATCTCCGACCGCATGATGGTGTGCGACATGGGGAAGATCGTGCAGATCGACACGCCGGAGGCCCTCTACAACCACCCGAACAGCCGGTTTGTCCACAACTTCCTGGGGGAGTCGACGTTCATCAACGTGGAAGTGAGGGACGGCCAGGTGTTCCCGAAGGGAGACAACACCCAGCCCATCGGCCTGCCTATCCCGGAGAATGCGGGGCCGGAAATGGTGGTCGCCACGCGGCCCAACGCCATTCGCCTGATAAAGGATGGACCGGGGTTCCGCACGCGCGTCGAGAAGCGCATCTTCCTGACGGACAAGACGGAGTACCTGGTCTCCGTGGGGAAGCAGTTGGTGAAGATACAGACGCCGCACAGGGTGGTGTTCGCGCCCGGTGAGGAGTGCGCCATCGAGATCGCGGCGCCGAGCTGGTACCCGCCGGAGGACGCTGCCGCGGAGGCCGAGCGGGCACGGAGAAACATCATCTGATTTTTAAGTGCAAAAAGAGCGAAACCGGGGACCAGCCTTGGCCTCGGCTTCGCTCTTGAAAAAAAGGCAAGACAGGAGACTCGGTATTTCGTGTCCTACTTTTCGCCAAACTTTTTATCGCCCTTTTATCATGAGGAACGTCCTCATACATCCTTTGCCTGGGAATATTACCCCACACGAACTGTTACACCTGGATTGTAAATCCAAGGAAAATCTCCCTTCACCACATTATAAAGAACTGCCCTTTCAATAGTTGTGCTGCCACCCCCGACAAGAGCTTTACCATTATTTCCCCTTCCCCCAAAGCCCGCGCTTGGCTTTGCGCGCCTCCTCCTGAAAGCGGACGAACAGGTCCGCGTAGCGGGAGTTGGGCTGAATGGTCAGCACCTTTGCGTAGCCGCCCAGCAACAGGCGGGCGTTGAACATCCCGCGCCGGATAGCAGCCTCCCCATTGGAGGGAGCTTCCAGCCAAATGTAAGCCAGGTGTCGTTGGTAGCGGTCCAGCGGCGCGACGTCATACTCCAGCCAGACGTGTTTGCCCGTAAGCTCCTTCTTGGTGAAGGCGCTGGCCTCCGGGCCGTAGAACTGGACCTCCTTGTTGGGGTGAACGGTCTCCGGCGTGTCCACGCCCAGCAGTCTCACCCGCCGGGACTGGCCGTCCACCTCTACCAAAAGGGTGTCGCCGTCCACAACGCGTTTGACGGTGCCCTCTAACTTGTCCCCCACCTGGGCCGCCGTCTGACCGGTCTTGTTTCCACTCTTGGGGGCCCTGGGCGTGCCAGGCTGCTCCACCGGGGTCTCTCCAAGGAGCGACTGGAAAAGCTCCTCCAGGGAAACATCGTGCCCGGACAGTTTTGCCACGCCCCACCCGATCAACAGGACCAAAAGAATGACAAGAAGCTGCTTCGGGTTCATGTGGGTCAGCTGTGAAAGCCCCCGCTGCGTCTGACGTTTTTTTGCCATACGGCCGCACCTCCAAATTCAATGTTCAACGAACAAGCTATTAAGGTAAAATATACCACGGGATTTGAATTTTGAAAGAGGAGTGAGCCGGTATGGCACACATAGAGCACAGGAAACACGATATCGCGGGAAGGAGGGGGAACGCCCTGCTGAAATGTCTGCTGGGGCTCGTCCTCCTGCTGGCCGTTGCGGGGGGCATCCTTTCGTTCATTGATATCGGCGGCGACCTCATCCTGAGGATCGCGCAAAAGGCGCTGAAGGAGCAGCTGAACCTGGAACTGGCGGCCTCCGGGGTCACGGGGAACCCCGTCAAGGGCTACACACTGCATGACTTTTCCCTTGCCGCGACGGGGAGCGGGAAGATCCTCTCGGCAAAATCTCTGGCCGCGCGGGTCAACTTTGCCGCGCTGTTCCGCGGGGCGATTCGCCTGGCAGAGATCGCCGTGGGCGGCGTGGAGATGGACCTGGACCAGTTCATTGCGGACGTGCAGAAGATCAAACTGCCGGAGAGCGAAGGCGGGGGCGGAAGCGGGGAGATCCCCATCGACCGCATCAGCCTGGTGGACAGCCGCTTCACCTCCCAATGGGGCACGGTGGAGGTCTCAGAGGTGGGGGCCAACATCCAGGGCACGGCTCTGGCCGTTGATGTTGACGGCCGGGTCAACGGCGTGCCCGTCAAGGGCGGCGCGGACCTGGACATTGCCAACGGCGTCCTCATCAACCGCTCTGACGTAAATTTTGGAAAGGGAAAGATACTGGCCACCGGCGGCGTTCAGCCCGTCTCCCCCACAGACAAGACCAACGCGCTGAACCTTCAGGGCTCCGTGCAGGGGCTCGACCTGAAGGAGCTCACCGCGCTGTGGCCCGCTTTCCTCAAGGCGGAGGACTACGACGGGACGGCAGGCCTGGACCTTGAGGTCACGGGGACCAGCGAGACGCTCAAGCTCAAGGGCACGGCAAACTATCAGGGGACGAAGATCAGCGGCTACCCCGTCGAGCGGGTGGCGGCCGGCGTGAGCTACTCCGGAGGGCGCGTCACTATCAGCGACATCCAGGCCTCCATCCTGAATATCCCCATCAACGGGGAGATCGCCATCGCCACGCGGCCGGGGCAGGCCCCCTCCGTCATGGTGAAACTGGACGCGAGGGACGCATCGCTGGACGGGCTGGACAAGGCCCTCCACCTTTCGGAACTCAAGGGGCTGGGCGGACGTATCGCGTCCTTCAACGCCAATATCCAGGGCCCAACCAACGCCCTGAACGGGACAGTGGCCTTCTCTGCCCCCAAGATCAGCTATCAGGGCAGAGCCGTCACCAACATCGCGGCGCAGCTCAAGCTCAGCAAGGGGGACACGGTAGCCGTCAACAGCAAATTCAACTTCGAGGGGGCGCAGGGCTTCCTTCAGGGGAGCGCCTCCTCCCTCCTCACGTCGCCGAAGCTGGACCTGACAGCCAACCTCAAGGACCTGGACATCGAGCGCGTGGCGGGCCTGATCCCGGACTCATCGCAGTACGGACTGGCGGGAAAGGTCACCACCTCCCTCGCCGTCAAGGGCAGCCTGACGAACCCCGCTGTCTCCGGCACGCTCAGCAGCCCCGCGTTCTCCGGCTGGGGCCAGAAGCTGGACAAGCCCTCCCTGGCTTTCTCCTTTGCAAACAACGTCCTCACCCTCCAGAAGAGCAGCGGGACGCTGAACGGCATGCCCATCAACGTCTCCGGAACGGTGGGCCCTGTCACCTCGTCCACGCCGGACGTCAACATCAACGCGACAGTGACGGTCTCCCCCGCTGCACTGAAGGCCTACGTCCCGGACATCGACAGCTACGCCCTCAAGGGGAACGTCAACGCCGGTGTGAAACTTCAGGGCAAACTGCCCAACCCCGCCGTCAGCCTTTTGGCCTCCTCGGCGAACCTTCAGGCCATGAACATGCTCACGGTTAAGGACATCGAGGTGACGACGGCTCTGGGCGGCGACCTGGCGAAGCTTGAAAAGATCGCGCTGAATGCCAGGGCGAAGAGCCTGACGGCCAGCGGACTGACCCTCACCAACCTGACGGCGGACGTCTCCGGCACGGCACAAAACCTGAAGCTCAACAGCTTCAGGGCCGAGGTGGGCGGCGCGCCCCTGACCGCGTCGGGCACGGTGCAGACCAGCCCGGCGGTGAAGGC
>JAEEGY010000261.1 GCA_016280565.1 Fretibacterium sp. | reverse complement strand
GACGGGCGTGAAGGGCTGGGTTTACCACCCGCGTCTGGACTACTGGAGGAACGAGGAGCAGGTTCAGTTCATTCTGGATGCCATGGTGATCTGAAGACCCTTTGACTTTCGAAAGGAGGTGTCGTGATGGCGGAGTTGACCCCGGGAGGAGCAGATATTTCTGCTGACAGCTCGGTGATAAGCTCTATCCTGAGCAGCGTTCCTCCCCTTCAGGGAAACGAGGACCTGAGGGAAATGTCCGCCCTGCGCGACGCCTTCCTGGCCCAGGTCCCGGAGCAGAGCAAGACCGAGACGGTCAAGACCCTGTGGCAAAACCTCTGGGCCAAGGCCATGGCCATCCTCACGCCGTCGCAGATGCGAAAGCTGGGGGAGGCTTTTGTGTTCTCGGCCCAGGCCCATGCGGACCAGAAGCGCAAGAGCGGCGACCCTTATATCATCCACACACTGAGCGCAGCGCTGATCCTTGCGGAGATGCGGCTGGACCTGGCGAGCCTGACGGCGGCCCTGCTCCACGACGTCCTCGAGGACACGGCGGTGACCCGCGACGAGCTGGAGGCGGCCTTCGGCGGAGAGGTCGTTACCCTTGTGGATGGGGTCACGAAGTTGGGCAAGCTGCCCTTCATGTCCATGGAGGGCTACCAGGCCGAGAACCTGCGCAAGATGTTCATCGTCATGGCGCGGGACATCCGCGTTGTCCTCATCAAGCTGGCGGACCGCTTGCACAACATGAGGACCCTGAACGTGCTGAGGCCCGACAAGCAGCAGCGCATCGCCCGCGAAACGCTGGAGATCTTCGCCCCCCTGGCGCACCGCCTCGGGATATATCAGCTCAAGCGCGAATTGGAGGACCTGTCGTTCCGCTACCTTCAGCCGGAGGTCTATAACGAGATCCGCCGCAAGGTGAAGAAGCGCCTGCCGGAGATGGAGGAGGTCATCCACAAGGGGATCGAGGTGCTGGAACAGCGCCTGCAGAAAGAAGGCATCCCCTGCCGGATCAAGGGCCGGGCCAAGCATTACTACAGCATCTATGAGAAGATGCAGCGCAAAAAGCTCTCCGTGGACGAGCTGTACGACATCCTGGCGATCCGGGTCCTCGTGGATGACGTGTCCACCTGTTATGCCGTGCTGGGCATCGTTCATGCCCTGTGGGTCCCCATCCCTGGACAGTTCGACGACTACATCGCCACGCCGAAGAGCAATATGTACCAGTCCCTGCACACAACGGTCATGGCCTTCGGCGCGCCGCTGGAGGTCCAGATACGGACCTATGAGATGAACCACCTCGCCGAGTACGGTATCGCGGCGCACTGGCTCTACAAGTCCAAGGGCGTGGAGGCAGACAGCCTGGACGCGAAGCTGATGTGGGTGCGCCAGGCCCTTGAGGCCGAGCAGGGAGAGGGGGGCGACCCGGAGGAGTTCGTAGAGCTCCTGAAGAGTGACTTCCTCACCTCCGAAGTGTACGTCTTCACACCGCAGGGCAAAGCAATGGTGCTTCCCCGCGGAGCCACAATGATCGACTTCGCCTACGCCATCCACACGGAGGTGGGGAACCACTGCGTCGGGGCGATGGTCAACAACCGCATCGTTCCCCTGAACACCCAGCTTCACAGCGGGGACATCGTGAAGATCATCACGTCGCCCCAGGGGTCTCCCTCGCAGGACTGGCTGAAGATCGCACACTCCAGCAAGACGCGGGGCAAGATACGAACCTACTTCCGCCAGGCGGAAAAGATCGACCGGGACGAGAAGCTGGCCCGCGGCTGGGAGGCCGTGGAGCGGGAACTGCGCAAGCGCGGCCTGACCAAAGAAGGGCAGGAGGATTTCACCCCCGCCCTGAACAAGGTAGCACGCGACCTGGGGCTCTCCGGCAAGGACGACCTTCTGGTGTCCATCGGCTCCGGGACGGCGGGCCCCAGCACGGTGGCGCAGAAGCTGGTGCTGTCCTACCTTCAGCAGCGGCCCCCCATGGACACCCTCCGGGGAGCCATGAAGGAGGAGGCGCCCCCCCGGCACGGCCGGACCCCCGAAGTCGGGGG
>JAEEGY010000032.1 GCA_016280565.1 Fretibacterium sp. | reverse complement strand
GGATTAGGGGACAGCTCTTTGTGTCTGTCTTGACGGGGCCCTCACTGGAATGCTGACTCAGCTCGTGGCGGGCTGGCGGAATGCGGACGTGCTGAAGAAGGGGAAATAAGCGGGGGCCTGATGGTCCCCTTGCCGTTTTGTTTCAAGGGGCGCTTCAAGGGAATGAAAAAGGTTTCAGGAGATAATCTCCTGAAACCTTGATTTTACCTGGTGGGCGATAGAAGAATCGAACTTCTGACCTCTTCCGTGTCAAGGAAGCGTTCTACCTCTGAACTAACCGCCCTTAAAGAACACAAGACAGCTTTCCTGTCTCAACCGCTTTATTATAGCAGGCCGCCGTCTTTTGTCAAATGAAGATGTGCCTTTCGCCTGAAGTCATAGGCGCAGCTAAAGCGTGATGCACTTCTCCGCGTTGTTGAGCACCTCGATGATCTCGTGCATATTGGCAAGGACACCCACGCCGATGTTCTCGGTGATCCCAAAGTGCATAACGCAGGTGCCGCTCACAAGGACACGCGTGCCCTGTGCCTCCAATGTCTTCAGGTGGTCGCAGGTGGAGGTGTTGAAAAGGGCGAGCTTCACCCCCTCATTCATCAGGATGACTGCTTCGGGATATTTGAAGGCTTTCGTGAGCGCATTCAGGAAACTTTTCATCAGGATTTCTCCAAGCTCGGAGGGCTTGTCCTCATCCTGAGCGCCCCGCCCCAGCACCCTGTCCAAAATGAGATAAACAGGCCGGGCCCGGCGCGGCGTGTCCGGCAGGGGATTGGTTTTGTGAGGCCCGACGATGGGCACCGCAAGTACCTGAGCCCGAGGGACGCTTCTTGGGGGGGCTGTCCTTTGCCCACGGGGAGCGGCCGGAAGTTCATTGTGGGTTCCGATCAGTGTCAGACGGCCGTTGTCGTCCTGTATCTGAACGCTGAAGCCCTTCCCCTCCAGAAATTGCTTGGTCTTCAGCGCCGGCGCCGTGTCCACGGATGAGACCTGGATCTCCTCCGCGCCTTTTGCCAGTGCGTCCCTCACCATCGGCAGTGGGTCCATTTTTCCAGCAGCATTGAGCTTTATCATGACAGCCTTATCCTTCTTTCATCCTGTCTTGCTATAATAATAGCACGACAGGGCGCAGCAATGGCGACAGTCAACGACTTGTTTAATCAAATATAGCGGACCAATAGCTTAAACATAAAGATAAGGGCGTGGCAGAATGGGCGTTGAAGACATCAGAAAGAAAATGCGGGCCATTCCGGGCATGGACATCCTGCTGGCTCAGGAGTGGGCTGCTCCATGGATCGAAAAACTGGGACGGGAGGCGGTCAAGAGGGCCTTCAACACGGAACTGACCGCCCTGAGGCGGCGGATCCTTGCCGGGGAAGACGAGCCCGGCACGGGGTTCCCGGAGCGCGTAAAAGCGCTCTGCCTGGCTTCCCTGGCGGCGGCGGACAGGGACAACCTGCGCCGCGTCATCAACGCAACGGGAGTGGTCATCCACACCAACCTGGGACGCTCCCTTCTGGCGGAGGAGGCCGTGACGGCCATGACCCGCACGGCGCGGGGCTACTCCAACTTAGAGTACGATTTAAAGAAAGGGGCGCGGGGCCAGCGCAACGCGCTTATCGAGGACCTGCTCTGTGCCCAGACCGGCGCGGAGGCCGCCATTGTGGTGAACAACAACGCCGGGGCGGTCCTTCTCTGCCTCTCCGCTCTGGCCCGGAACACAGAAGTCATCGTCTCCCGCGGGGAGCTGGTGGAGATCGGCGGCTCCTTCCGCGTGCCGGACATCATGGCCTTCTCCGGCGCGAAGCTGGTGGAGGTGGGGACCACCAACCGCACCCACCTGGAGGACTACGCGGGCGCCATCACGGAGAACACGTCCATGCTTCTCAAGGTTCACCCGTCTAACTTCCGCATCGAGGGCTTCACCCTGGCCCCGGAACGGGAGGATCTGGCGAAGCTGGCCCACGACCGGGGACTCCTCTTCATGGAGGACGCCGGCAGCGGGCTCCTTGTGGAGGGCGAGGCCCTGGGGCTTCAGGGTGAGACCAGCGTGAGGGCCTGCCTTGAACAGGGGGCAGACCTCGTGACCTTCTCCGGTGACAAGATGCTGGGGGGGCCGCAAATCGGCGCCATCGTCGGGAAGAAGGCCGTGGTGGACCGGCTGAGGAAGTATCCCATCCTGCGGACGCTGCGGGTGGACAAGATCACCCTCGCCGCCTTCGAGGCCACCCTGCGCCTCTACAGCCGGGGGGCTCTGGATGAGATCCCCACGACGGCGATGATCCGCCTCTCTCAGGAGACGCTGAAGGCACGGGCGGAGAGCCTGGCGGAAAAGCTGCGCTCCCGGGTCAGCGCAAAAATCGAGGTCATCCCTGTGGAGGACGCAGTGGGCGGCGGCTCGTACCCGGAGAGGCCCTTGAACGGCTGGGGCGTCGCCGTGAGCGGACACCCGGCGGGCGGGGCGGGTCACCTTCAGGCGCTGTTGCGGGAACGGGATATCCCGGCGCTCTGCGGGGCCCGGGAGGACGCGCTGATTTTGCACGTGCGGACGCTGCGCGACGGGGACGCGGAGACGCTTGTCGAAGCCCTGGCCAGCTTGGGGAAGGAGGCTCGTCATGACGCAGAATGTTGAGGAAGTCTCCCTCGTCATCGGCACGGCGGGGCACATCGACCACGGCAAGACGACGCTGATCTCTGCCCTGACAGGCGTGGACTGCGACCGCCTCATTGAGGAGAAGAAGCGGGGCATCACCATCGAGCTGGGTTTCGCCCCCCTCAAACTGGAGGACGGCCGGGTGGTCAGCGTCATCGACGTTCCGGGGCATGAGCGCTTCATCCGCCAGATGGTGGCGGGGGCCTCCGGCACCGACGCGACACTGCTGGTGGTGGCGGCGGACGAGAGCATCATGCCCCAGACACGGGAGCACCTGGCCATCATGGAGCTCCTGG
>JAEEGY010000260.1 GCA_016280565.1 Fretibacterium sp. | reverse complement strand
TGTCCTCGCACCGGAGTCCACGTTGACCAGTTCCACGTTCATTTTGAGCACGTTACCGATCTCTGCCAGCACCGCCGTGTTGAAGCCCGCCGGAGTTCCATCCGCCGCTATGAAGTCTATCGGCGGCAGGTCTCCCGTTACAGCGACACGCAGAGTTTCTGCTCCCTCGAACTTCTCGAACCTGACCGGTTCTGGATTTGCCGCGCAGGACGAGGCGATGTAAATCCCCTCCAGCGTGCCCAGGCGCCAGTTCCGGCGCAGGGCCCCCAGGGCCTCGTCAAACCTGTCCTTCAGCGCCGTGTTGTCCTCACGGAACCCGAATGAGAGGCCGTATGCGCTCTTTGAGCGAAGCGTGAGTGTCGCCTCATACTCCGGGTTGTGGCTCAGCAGGTAATTCGCCGCTGCCTCTGGCAGCACCATCTGGCTGATCTCCCCGGCGGAAAGTGCCATCTGCATTGCCGTCAGGGAATCGTAGAAGCGAACGTTCACCTCAAGCGCCTCGTTGTTCGGCGCGAAGGTCTTTTTCCACGTCTCTGCGAACTCCTGCTCCGTCGTGTTCAGCTTTGATAGAATTCCCAGCTTCAGCACCCGCACATCCGCGGCGAAAGACATTGAGGCGGCCAGCGCGGCCGACGCTAAAAGCACCAAAAAAAGTTTAGGAATACGATTCACAGTTCATTACCTCCTCTTATCTACAATGCTCCTTACACCTCAGGAGTTGCGTTCTGAATGATAAACCCCGTTTTTCGTTTTTCACCGTCCAGGCCAGCAATCCGTCACGGTGATGGGTTCGCGCATTTCAAAGATATCGCTGCTGATGGTTTCGCCGGACGGACGATAGCCTTCGTCATTCAAAAGCAGAACCGCCGGCCTGTAATCTCCGGGTTTTGAGTAAAAATAGACAGGCACGTCCTTATGTTCCGAAGTGGGGCTGTCGTACATCATGCGCCTTGGCGCGGCAATCTCGACAGAGGGGCCGTCCCTGCCCTCAGGATAGAGGACGGCGCGGTTGGGCGCGTAACCGTCCGCACGGACATAAAAGCGCCAGCCGGTGCGTCCGTCATCGGCGGTAAACGGCCGGGCGTAAAAATCTCTCACGATCAGCTTGTCAGGCTCATCGGGGAATGCCGTGCCCCAGGTGTAAATTGCGGAAGGTTTCGCGAGATTCTCCCGATAGTCCGGATCATCAGGCAGCAGGGAATTGATGACAACGCCAAACGATTTTCCGTTAGAGTGAATATATTTCCCGTCCCCAAGATAGAACGCGACATGGCCGCTCCAATAGATCAAATCACCCGGTTTGACCGATGCGAGCGTCGCGCGCGTATGGATATCCCCCTCCGCGCCGGGAACGTGTTTCAGCGCGATGGGGAAGCCGTCCTTCGGCCTGGAGTTGCGGTAAATCTCAAGGCCGTTCAGCCCGTAGATCATGTGCGTGAGGCCGGAGCAGTCGAGGCCGGTCATGGTCTTTCCGCCCCAGCGGTAGCTTGCCCCAAGATAGCTCAGAGCATCGGCAACAAGGTTTTTGCGGGTTTCCTCCTCGCCGTTCTCGTTCCACCTGCGGATTTCGCGCGTCAGCTCGCGGCGTACCCATCCCTTTTTGCCGCCAAAAAGTTCCACGCTGGCCCAACGCTCATCCTCCGGGCTGGGCTCGCCCACGATGATATACGCCCCGCGGGGCAGGGTGATCAGCGGGGGATAGGATTCCGTCAGCGCCTCGGGGAGGATATCGGCGAAAGGCGCTATGATCTGATGCGTCACGGACGAACGCCAGCGGTCCGCCTCATCTTTTGACACGACCGCAAAATTTTTGCTCTCCACCCATGTATAGCCGTAGGACATCTTCAACTCGCGAAGTCCGGTCCCGTCCTGCGCCCATTGGAGCAAGGTGTGGGGCACCTCGCGGAGGCCCGGCCTGACCTCCGCCGTCATGCCATACAGGACCTCGTCGTCCCGTGTGCCATCGTCAACGAGGGTCGAGGCGAAGGGGACGGTTATAACGGCTACGCCTGCTTCCCCGGGCTCACCGGCAAACGCCGGGCCAAAAATCGAGACGCAAAGAGAACAACATAACACGACCTTACAGAAACTATACAACGCGATCACTCCTGTCTAACTGCAGACCATTCCCTATAAATTATACCCCGCGGCCCAAACGTCAGGCCGCGGGGGAACATTTTCCAGAGCCGCTTATTTAACCGGTCCCTTACGACTCTGACGAGGCAGAGTCAGCGGGAGCGGGTTCAGAAGTTGCTGGCCCGGCTGGAGCCGAGGCTCTGACAAACATGGCCAGCAGTTTCATCAGCTCCTGCGTCAGCGGCGGGTCAAGGTGAACGTCCTGCTGCGGATAGGGAATATCGATGCCCTCCTCGCGGAAGACGTGCTGCAGGTGGTGGCGCAGATCGCTGGCCACGTCGGCGGAGGCTGTATGGCTCAGGTCGACCCAGAAGAACAGCTCAAACATCAGCGCGTTATCACCAAAGTCCTGGAACCGCACAAATGGCGCCGGGTTTTTCAGGACCCTGGAGTGAGCCCTGGCCACCTGGAGCAGCAGCTCCTCCACCCTGCGGGAATCCGCGCCGTAGCCCACGCCCACCTTCAGACTGCCTCGAACCCTCATGTCCGAGCCCGTCCAGTTTGTAACGTTGTTCTCCAGGAAGTAGCGGTTGGGCAGCACCACGTCAAGGTTATCCCAGGTCCTGATGGTGGTGGAGCGGGAGCCGATGTCATGCACCCTACCTTCTGTCCCGGCCACGGAGATAATGTCGTTGACCTTAAAGGGCCGGCTGAAGATGACGATGAAGCCGCTGATGAGGTTGTTGAAGATGTTCTGCATCCCAAAGCCGATACCCACCGCCAGAGCGCCGCCCATGAACGCAAAGGCCGTCAGGGGGATCTTTACGATGTTGAGGGCGATCAGGACGAAGGTTATCCACAGGATGTAGAACAGGATGCGCTGGGTGGCGTTGGCCGCCGTCTCGCTGGCCTTGAAGCGGCGAATCATCCAGCGTCTTATCCAATGGCTGCCCATGGAGCTGATGAAGAAGCTGGAGAGGAAGACCAGGAGCGCGACAACCAGTTTGCTGACCGTGACGGAATATCCCTCGCCATTCCAAAGTTCCGTGTTCAGGAAGGCCATGACGGTCTCCTTGCTGAAGCTGCCGACCTTTTCTGCAAGGCGGAGGGCGCTGAGCTTGTTGCTGGCCTCGTCATACAGGCGCTGTTCCAGGAAGATCATGTCCGAGCACAGTGTCGTCTGCCGGCTCACGATGTCGGGGACGAATCTCTGGAGCTGCGAGATCGTCTGCGTGACGTGCGGCCGGATGTCGTCTGACGCGCCGTCCAGCTGAAGCCGCAGCGTCGCAATTCGCCGCAGGGTGTCCGCCTCCATCACCCGTGCGCTCTCCATCTGGCGCTGCATCTCCTGTATCTTGTTCTGAGCCGCGTCGCGGTAGCTCCAGATCTCCTCCCCCGAGGACTGGTCGTGGAAAAGCTGGTAGCGGATGCGCCAGACCTGCTGGGCCTCCTTGAGCAGCTTTATCTCCTCCTCAAGGATGGTGACGAGGTTCTCCCAATAATTCAGCCCCGCCCGCCGCTCCAGAAAGCGCGACGAAAGGGGTGTCAGGGGCATCACAGGCTTCGACCCCAGGGACACACGAATCTGCGCCATGGAAAAATTGGCGGCATCCAGGCGTTTCAATGCGGTCTCCATCTCCTTCTCCACATTGCTTATTCGATCCTGGAGCTGCTTGAGCCGGGTATTCAGGGTCTCTTCCGGGAAGATGATCCCATCCTGGATTTCGTCAAGACGCTTTTGGAGCTTTTGGACGCGATGAACCTCCTGGTCGTATTTTTGCTTGAGCTCGTGGAGCTGATACCAGGAAAGGCTGACCTCCAGCTTTGCATTTTCGAAAGCCAGGGCGTGAAGGCGGGGGCGTACCAGCGGCGCTCCCCCGGACTCCGCCTCCTGCTTTTTTTGACGGAGCTGCTGGGCCTCCTGAAGGTCAAGGCGGAGCTTGTTGGTCTTGGACTGGATTTGAAAAGCCTGGAGCTCCAGCTCCCGCGAGGCCTTGACGATCGCCTGGCGCAGCGCATCGGAGGCAATGATGTCCACAGACTGGGCATGAAAGGCCGCCAGGCTTTCCTCCTCATCAGCGTCGGCAGAGGTGGCCCCCTGGAGCTGGGTCAGGGAAGAATAGGTGGAATAAAGCGTGTCAACCTCCAGAAGGGTCTGCGTGTACTTCTCCCTCTCAGGGTCCGTGTACCCCCACTCGAGCATATCATCCGAGAGCGTCTTTTCCAGTTCGGCAATCTGATCATGGCGTTGAGCGATCTCCGAGCTGTCCAGATGGATGTCCGCAAGCTCCGTCTCCACGGATTTTTGAAGTTCCGTAAGGTGGGCGTTGAGCTGCGTCTGATTGGAGAGGATGTCGCTGACGGACGCGCTCTCCGCCCC
>JAEEGY010000259.1 GCA_016280565.1 Fretibacterium sp. | reverse complement strand
TGGGAGATCCTGGCCGTGACCTTCACCAACAAGGCGGCCGGCGAGATGCGCGAGCGAGTCATGGGGTTGGTCCCCGACGGGGCGGACAAGGTGGGGGTCAGCACCTTCCACGCCTTTGGGCTCAAGTTTCTGTTCCGCAACCGCGAGGCGGTGGAACGCCTCACCGGTCTGCGCCAGGGGTTTGCCGTGTTCGACCGGGGGGACAGCCGCGCCCTCATCCAGCAGATCATGATACGCATGGGCATGAACATCAAGGAGACCGCCCCCGCCTCTGTGCAGGAGGCCGTGTCCCGCGACTGGGCGGCCTGGTCCCCGGGCCCGCGGGAGCCGCTTGTGGAGGGGCTGTACCTCGACATCGCCAGGGAGTACCGGCGGGAACTGCGGCAGCGCAACGCCGTGGACTTTGACGACCTGATGGTTCTGCCGCTGGACGTCCTGTCCCGGGATGAGGAGCTGCGCCGAAAAGAGCAGGCCCGCATCCGCTGGCTTTTGGTGGACGAGTATCAGGACGTCAACCGGCCCCAGTACCTCCTGCTGCGCTACCTGGTGGGGAAGGGCCCGAAGGGGGGCGGCGCCACGCTGAACGTCGTGGGCGACCCGGACCAGTCCATCTACGGCTGGCGCGGCGCGGACATCGGCATGATCCTGAACTTTGAGAAGGACTTCAGCTTTGAGGGCACGGAGGCTAAGACCATCGTTCTGGACGAGAACTACCGCTCCACGGGCAACATCCTGAACGCCGCCAACGCTGTTATCCGCAACAACGCCGCCCGCATGAAGAAGGACCTCAGGACCTCCCGCGGGGCGGGGGAGAAGGTCTATTCCCTTATGGCGAACAGCGACCTGCAGGAGGCGGGCTTCATCACGGCGGAGATCGAGCGCCTGCGGGCAGATTTTGGCTACGACTATGGGGATATCGCCGTGCTCTACCGTCAGAACGCCATGAGCCGCCTCTACGAGCAGCGGTTCCTTGAGATGGGCATTCCCTACCGCATCGTGCGGGGCGTAGCGTTCTATGAGCGCAAGGAGGTCCGCGACGTGCTGGCCCTGCTGCGTCTGGCGCTGAACCCGGACGACCAGACCTCCTTTGAGCGCGCCGCCACCTTCGCTATCAAGGGCCTGGGCCCCAAGCGGCGGGAGGATTGGAACGCCTGGCTCTCGTCCGGCGCGATATCCACCTCCCCGCCGGAGGTTTTCTGGCAAGCCGTCTCCGAGGGCGCGTGGCCGGTGAAGGGGGCGGCAGGGCAGGCCGTCGCGCAGTTCGCAGGGCACATGTTCCGCCTGCTGGATATTTCCCGCGAGGGCATCGGGCCCTCTGTAGACTATGTGCTGAACGACATGGGCTATGAGGAATTTCTCCGCACGAAGGAGCCTGACACCTGGGAGGAACGGCGGGACAACGTGATGGAGCTGCGGTCTGTCGTGCCGGAGGGGGACCTGGCCGAGGCCCTGGCGGAGGCGGCGCTCTTCACGGACGCGGATACCCAGGAGCCGGGGGCGGCCAACGCCGTGGGGCTTTTGACGCTCCACGCGGCCAAGGGGCTGGAGTTCCCCGTGGTTTTTCTGGTGGGAATGGAGGAGGACGTGTTCCCCAACTCCCGCGCCAAGGACCAGCCGGACCAGATGGAGGAGGAGCGCCGCCTGTGCTACGTGGGCATGACCCGCGCGGAAGAGCGGTTGTACCTCACCGCGGCGCGGAGCCGCCGGCTCTATGGCACCACGCTGGAGAAGGGGTTCTCGCGCTTCCTGTTCGAGGTCCCCGACGAGTACAAGACCGTGGACGACCGGGGCGGCGAGGAGCGCCGGTGGGGCGGCGGCAGTTATGGAAACAGCTACGGAGGGAGAGGACGCTATGGCGGCGGTTACGGCCGTGGGGGTTACGGGGGACGTCGGGGCTGGTAAGTCCACCGTTGCCCGGCTGATGGAGGCCGCGGGGGGCGTGCGCCTGGACGCGGACGCTGTGGCCCTGGGCCTGTGGGAGCGCGAGGATATCCGCAAGGCCGCTGTGGTCCGCTGGGGAGAGGATATCCTTGACCCCGCGGGGGCCATTGACCGCAGGGCCGTGGCGGGGCGAATCTTCTCCGATCCCGCCGAGCACCGCTGGTGCTGCGATTTATTTCATCCTCTCGTTATGGCAGAACTGGAACGCCGCGTCGCTGGGCTGTCTGTCTCTCAATGGGCCGTCGTCGAGGTTCCCTTGTTGTTCGAGATGGGCCGCCCGGATTGGCTGACCTTTGTCGCGTTTGTTACGGCCCCGCGGGAGGTTCGCGCCGAGCGCTGCCGCGTGCAGCGGGGCTGGGACGAGGCGGAACTCCGCCGCAGGGAGAAGTTCTTTCTACCCTCTGAGGAGCGCATGAAACGGAGCGATTTTGTCATCAACAACGCGGGGGACAGGGATGCGCTGGAGGCCGAGGTGGGGCGGATCGTAGGGATAAACCAAAGCAGCATAGGACCTGTGAAAAAATCACATAACTGACCGGAACATCGTTGCGTTTAAAACTATGTTGCAGCCTATCAACAGGCAATGACAACTTATCCAGATCGTCCTTGATCGCCATTTCCCAGAACGATACGATACTTGT
>JAEEGY010000258.1 GCA_016280565.1 Fretibacterium sp. | reverse complement strand
GAGTAACGCAAGATATTTTCATACCTTGTCAGTGACTTTCGCAGAAAGGCGGATGATAATAATGCCTGTGATGACGAAGGAGAGAACGGTCAGAAAGGGACGCAGAAGAGTGTTCGAGATGGAGCCGGACCCCTTTTATTCGGAAAGCAATATGGCGCACCTTCGCCGCGGAATCGCGGCACTCAACGCGGGCGAGGGCACTGAGCATGAATTGCTCGATATCACGGATGAATGAAAAAGGTCTGGTTTGACGAGGCGTGGGAGGATTACCTCTACTGGCAGACCCAGGATAAAAGGACGCTGAAACGGATACACGTGCTCCTGCAGGATATTGAGCGAAATGGCTATGAAGGTCTGGGCAAACCGGAGCCGCTCAGGGGAGAGCTCCAGGGCTTTTGGAGCTGCCGTATTGATGAAGTCAACCGGCTTGTCTTCCGATTCAGGGAGGGTATGCTGGAAATACTCTCCTGCAAGGGACATTACGATGAATAATAAATAAAACGGGGGGCGGCTCAGGGCTGCCCCCGCGTTTTTTTGAGCTTATGCCGGGATGCCGATGTGGACCACCGTCACGTCGCCGGAGACACGCGGGGCCAGGTCCAGACCCTGCTTCATGCGGTGGAACGTCACCGTCTTGTGGGCGTGGACCGCCGTGCCCAACAGCTTTCCCGTGTTAGCGTCCAGACCCGACGGCATATCCACCGCGGTGATGTGAAAGGCGTTTTGGTTGATGGCCTCGATGGCGCGCCGGTACAATCCCTCCACCGGGCGGTTCAACCCCGTGCCGAAGATCGCATCGACGCAGGTCTCGCAGCCTCTCAGCGCGTGCACAAAATCCTCGAAGTTCTCCTCAGTCAGCGAGTTCAGCACCTCAGGGGCCAGCTTGCTCATGATCTTAAGGTTCGTCTGGAAATCCGCGCTGCCCTTTGCCGGGTCGCCAATGATGAAGACGCGCACGTCGCGCCCCTGGATGCACAGATGCCGCGCGATGGCCAGACCGTCCCCGCCGTTGCTGCCCGTCCCGCAGACGATGGCAAACACAGCGTAATTCTCAAGCTCCCGGACCACGGCCAGAGCAGCGTTTTCCATCAGGAGGATGCTGGGGATCCCAAAGTCCTCCACCGCGCGCCGGTCCGCCTCGCGCATCTGCTCCCGCGAGATCGCCTCGGGAAAGTCCACGCCGCGGTAGACCACGCTTCGGGACATCTCTTCGTCGGTCAGGGCTTCCATTGTAAAACCGTCCAATGTCAACATCTCCTTCTTACCCAGGGCCTCTCTGAGCCAGGGATCGTGGGGTTTCAGGGGGCCCTTTCCCCCTGAGCTTAGGATGCTATCTCCTCCTAAAAAGGGGCTCCAGTATCTTGAGTATTATATCGCCGCGTTCATGAGGAGTAAGCTGCTCCTCCTTCTTTTCGGCGGGCGGCGCTTCAGGGGCCGGTTCTCCTTCTGCGGGAGGGGCCTCCTCCCCCTGGGGGGCGGGCGGCGTGTCCGGAAGACTCAGGGCGGCGCAGATGGCGGTCCTCAGGGTATCGGCCCGGGCCTGAGCGTCGGGGAAGAGGCTCAGGAAGTCGATGAGGAAGTCCCGCAGGATGCCGCGGTCCTCGTCCTGAAGCCAGACCTGGATGAACTCTCCGTAGAATTCCGGCGGGTAGGGCGCGGGAAGGTGGAGCCACCGCTGGGCCTCCAGCCGGACCTGGTCCTCCGTGGAGAGGGTGAAGTAATCGTTCAGGCGCTGCCTCAGTGGCTGGAAGACCCTCTGCCCGCGGGCCCCCGTCAGGGAACAGAGGAACTCCAGCAGGAAGGCCGCCGTGTAGTATTCCGGGGAGAGCGCCGTCCCCAGCTCCAGAGGCAGGAACAGGACCTTGTCCTCCCACCGGTAGTCCCGGCCGGAAATGCCCAGGTCCGGCAGGATCTGATACCCCTCCACCTGCGCCATGTCCACCATGTCCTTGCGGATGCGGCCGTGGACCTTCTCCTCCGAGCGGTCCAGCTTCATCAGGTCCCCCAGCGCGGCCAGGTCCGAAAGGAGCGGGTCGTCGCTGCCCTCGGGACGGAGCCCTGCGATGAAAGCCTCGAAGTCGGGCCGCTCCTCCAGGGCCTCCGCGGCCGTCTCCTGCCTGGGCGTCAGCGTGGCGACGAAGTCTTTCCAGGCGGTGAAGAGGCGCTGAAAGACCTTCAGGTCCTCAAAGAAGTTGGGGAGCTCCACGGGCCCGGCGTCCTTCTGGGCACCGGCGAGGGTGGGGTTGGTGGGGCTGTAGGCGATGGTGAGGTTGTTCTTGGGCTTCTCAAGGATGAGGCCCCCGCTGCAGACGGTTCGATACACCGTCGTGAACTGCTGCAGGAGCGTATCCGAATGGGCGATCTGGGGCGCGTCCGGGCCAAGGGCGGCCTCCCTCAGCCTGGCGGAGGTGCGCATCAGGGTGAAGGCCACGGCGGAGGGCAGGGGCAGCGCGGAGTTGGCGTAGGAGCCCAATAACATCCCCAAAAGCTCCTCCGGGACGGTGAGGAGCCTCCTGCAGAGGGCCAGCAGCTCCTCCTCCGGCAGCCAGATCTTGACGGCCATCCAGGTGATGAAGCGGATAAACGTGTCGCGCATGCCCTCCCAGCGTATCAGCGGCAGCATACAAAAGGCCTCGGAGATGCAGAGCCCCAGGTCCAGGCGGTCAACGATGGCGCGGCGTTCCAGGCCGTAGAGCCATATCGTGGGGTAGCAGATGTGGTACGGGGGCTGGATGCGCCCGCCCGCGAGCCAGGTCAGATACATCCCGCGCTGAAGGGGACTCATCGCCTTGTAAGAGACGGCGCCCTCGGCCGGGAGGTTTGTCCCCTCCTCCGGGAACTCCACTGGCAGGGCGATGTCGATGCAGCTGGGCTCCTCCGTGGAGCTGGGCCCGTTGGACCAGTAGGTGACGGGGCTCTGGACGACGAAGTCGCCCACCTGGATAGCATGGGACCGGCTGCACCAGCGCAGCAGCGTTGCGGAGGCCTTGCCCCCCTTGGATTTGTCCTCAGAAGAGGAGAAGGCATAGGGTTGTGAGCCCTCCGCTGCCGGGGCCGCGGTGGAGTAGGTGGCGGTGGCGACAGCAATGGGCGAGCTGATGGGCTTGGCGGCAAGGACGGGTTCCGCCTGTCCGGCTTCCGGCCCTGCGGCGGGGGCGGTGGCGTCAGGCCCTGTTCCCGAGCCTGTGCCTGCCGATTTTTGTTTTTGTTTGAGCAGAGCCCCGACCGCAACGGCCACGACGAGCCCCAGCACCAGATAAAACATTCTTCCCCCACCTCCTTTAACTCAAAATTTCCCCACAATAACAATAAACATGAGAAAAAGTATAACAAATCAGATTAAGGTTTTCAACGAAGGGCGGTCACCCGGTCCCACCCCCTCCGCCCCGCCAAAGGACGGCCCTTACACCACATCCTCCCCTTTTGTCATCTCAGCGTTTGCGGGCACCGGCGCCAGGCCGGAGGCCGCGGCTCGCGCCCGGTAGCCCTTACCGTTCCGGCGTTATCTCGCCGCGAGCCCCTCTCCTACGCGCGCCCCTTGCCCTTTCCCCCCGCCTTGAGGGAAAATAGAGGCAAACGGCCAGCGGACCGTCGCCGGGAACACGGCAAATTGGCGCTGGCAAAGGAGAGAGGAGAATATTTATAATGAAGAAGGACACTCGACACTCGACACTGTAATTAGAAGATTTGCGTTACTGTGTCTGGCTCTCTGCGTGGTGCTGTTCGCCGCGCCGGGGTGGGCAGCGGATGTCTATGTCGCCAATGAGCTGGAACTCAGAGCCGCGGTGCAGACGCCGGGCAACGTCGTCCACTTAATAAGCGACATCACGCTCGATAGTTCCCTTATTTTAGATAAAAACTGCGTCACCCCCGACGGCAACGGCCACACGCTGAAGCTCGGGGAGAACAAAACCGGCTCCGTCATCGTTGTCGACTGTCTTCAGGGCACCGTCAACATCAACAACCTGATCATCACCGGCGGCAAGGGGGTGCAGTCGGGCGGCGGCGTGCGCGTCGGCGACGGCACCGTGAACCTGACCCACTGCAACATCACGGACAATAGTGCCACTGAGGCAGGCGGCGGCGGAGGGGGAGTGCTACTTCCTGGACGCGGAGGGAAACAGGGTTAACGAGGTGAAGGGCGACGCCTCGAACATGACCGTTGTTCCGTACCTGACGGCGGGCACGACCTACGAGGACGCCTTCATCACGGTGGACGCCACGGAGGCGGACCAGCCGACGTTTGATGTGCTGGCGGAGAAGGCCATTCCCAACCCCAATGGCGGCGAAAACAGCCCCGACGCCCCTACCAGCAACAAGGGCAGCGGCGGCTGTGATGCCCTTTCCGGCGGCCTGTTGGCGCTGGGAGCCCTGGGGATGGTAGCG
>JAEEGY010000257.1 GCA_016280565.1 Fretibacterium sp. | reverse complement strand
TTGATCTTCGACACGCCGAGGGAGGTGGCCTTTTTGATCATGTACTCCGGGAAGCCGCTGCCACCGTGCAGCACGAAGGGCATCTCCACGGTCTTCTTCTGGACCTCGGCCAGCGTCTCAAAGGAAAGGCCCTTCCAGTTGGCGGGGTATTTGCCGTGGATGTTGCCGATGCCCGCTGCCAGCATGTCGACGCCCAGGTCGGCAATGACCTTGCACTCCTCCGGGTCGGCGCACTCGCCCATGCCGATGACGCCGTCCTCCTCGCCGCCGATGGCCCCCACCTCTGCCTCAATGGACAGGCCCAGCGCGTGGGCTGCGTGGGTCAGCTCCTTCGTCTTCTCCAGGTTCTCCGCGATGGGGTAGTGAGACCCGTCGAACATGATGGACGAGAAGCCGGCCTTGATGCACTTGTACGCGCCCTCATAGGTGCCGTGGTCCAGGTGGAGCGCCACAGGGACCGTGATGCCCAGCTCGCGGTCCATGGCCTTCACCATCGCGGCCACTGTGCCAAAGCCGCCCATGTACTTCCCGGCGCCCTCGGATACCCCGAGGATAACGGGGGAGTTCAGCTCCTGAGCCGTCTGCAGGACGGCCTTCGTCCACTCCAGGTTATTGATGTTGAAGTGCCCGACGGCATAATGTCCGGCCTTCGCCTTTGTCAGCATTTCCTTCGCGTTTACAAACATTGTTCTGACCTCCTCAAAAATATGGCGCTACCGCGCCGCCTTACAGCTATATCATACCCGATTTTGCGCCACGGTGCACTGTGATATGCTATATTTTTAAGAAAGGGGGAGGGGAAGCGATGGACGAGGCGACGCATGATGATATCCTTTACGGGCGGCTGAAGCTGTGGCAGCCCCAAAACGGCCCGCGGGTCAGCATGGACACCGTGCTGCTGGCCGCGTGGGTGCGTCCGCGGGCCCGGCGGCATCGCTTTGTGGAATTGGGCTCGGCCACGGGGGCGGTCTCACTGATGCTGGCCCTGCGCTTCCCTGCCCCCTTCTCCATCGTTGGGGTGGAGATTCAGCCGGAGCTGGTCCGCCTGGCCGAACGCAACCGCGCGGAGAACGCTCTGGGGGACCGGGTCTCGTTTCTTGAGGGCGACCTGCGGGACGCTGCCCTCCTCCCGGCGGAGTCCTTTGACGGGCTGGCCGTCAACCCTCCTTATGAGGCCCCAGCCCGGGGAGAGTCCCCCCGGGGACGCTCCAGCTCCGTCCCTTCGCGTTCCATTGCCCGCCAGGGAGGGGATTCGGGCGAGGTCTGCTGCACTTTGGACGATATCGCCGCGGCTGCGTCGCGCCTGCTGAAGGGGAACGGCCGGTTCTTTGCCGTCTTCCGCACGGACCGTCTGGCGCCCTTCATGAGCTCCATGCTGGCCTGCCGCCTTGCCCCCAAACGCCTGCGCATGGTCCACCCGCGCCGGGAGAGCCCGTCCAACCTCTTTCTTATTGAGTGCGTGAAGGACGGCGGGGAGGGCCTGACCGTAGAGCCTCCCCTTGTCGTGACGGGCGAGGACGGGGAATACACCCCGGACCTCCTCCGCGCCTATACGCCGAAAGGATTGTAAAAAGAAAGGAGGAGCCCATGCCCCTGACGCTTATCCCTACCCCCATCGGCAACCTTGAGGACATTACCCTGCGCGCGCTGCGCGTCCTGCGGGAGGCGGACCTGATCGCCTGCGAGGACACCCGCACGTCCTCCGTCCTGCTGCGGCATTATGATATCTCGGCCCCGCTGGTGCCCTTTCACCTGCACAACGAGAACCGGTGCCTGCCTCGACTTTTGGAGGCGCTGAGGGAGGGGAAGCGCGTTGCCGTCATCAGCGACGCAGGGACGCCGGGCATCTCCGACCCCGGCTGGATACTTCTGCGGCGCGCGCTGGACGAGGAACTGGAGGTGGACGCCCTGCCCGGCCCTTCCGCCGTGCTGCCGGCCGTGCTGCTCTCCGGCCTCACGCCTCATCCGTTCCTTTTCTACGGTTTTCCCCCGGAAAAGCCGGGGGAGCGGTCAAAACTGTTTCGATCCCTGGTCCCGCTGCCCTGGACGCTGTGTTTTTACGTCTCGCCCCACAAGGCGGCGCGTCAGCTCGAGGAAATGCGGGAAATTCTGGGCGACCGGCGCGCGGCCCTGGTGCGGGAGATATCCAAGGTGCATCAGGAGGC
>JAEEGY010000256.1 GCA_016280565.1 Fretibacterium sp. | reverse complement strand
TAGCCAGGGTGACGGCCTCTCAGGGCTTCCCGACGGATAAGGTGGCTGTCGGCAGCGTCACGTATAAGGACGCCAGCGGAAACGCCGTCACGTCCCCGACGGATGTGGGCAAATACACCGCGTCCGCAACGGTCGGCGGCAAGACGATCAGCAAGGAGTTTGAGATCAGAGGCCGCGAACCCATCATCTATTCCTTCATAATCAGGAGCGGCAATTATGCTCTCGTTGTGTCGTACAAGATAGTTCAGTATATCCCCTTGGAAGACAATCCGAACGGGATCACCTTCCTGAAGGACGGCCTGACGTATGCGGTCAGGGGGGATGTGGAGATCGGCGCGATCATCTACAGTGGCAACGTGATGCTGCTTCCATGCAAGAACTCGACATTGACCGTCTATGCGGGTATCTACCACATCGGCAGCACGCTGGACATCTACACGGAGGACGGCGGCGGCAACGCGGTCATCAGCGTGACCGGCGAGAAGTCCCTGACGGCTTTGGATGGGTACCAGACGGGAATATCCGGCGAGGGCGCGTCAATCAGCGGCAACATTCGTCTCTACAGCGGCAATATGAACATAAGCAAGGGAACGAATGCAAAACTTGTCGCGGATGATCTCAACCTGACGCTCGGCATGGGCGTCACGGCCAGCATGACCGGCGGGACGGAGAATGAAGATGGCTCGAAGACCTATAAGAGCTCGGACTTCGCAAGCGTGACCGCCCTTGCGGTGAAGCCTGTGGCGGTGGTCAAGACCGCGCCCACGGCCAAAACGGGCCTGACCCATAACGGAACGGCGCAGGCGCTTCTGGACAATGGCGGCGAAGCCATCGACGGCACGATGCAGTATGCCCTCGGCACGGACGCGGCCACCGCGCCGGCAAGCGGCTGGAGCGCCACCATCCCCACCGGCACCACCGTCGGGACCTATTATGTCTGGTACAAGGCGGCGGGCGACGCCAACCACAAGGACTCAGATCCGGCGGGGCCGTTGACCGTCTCCATCGCGGTGAATCCCAATGACACGACAGACAAAACGAAGGTCGTCATTGGCGACGGCGCGAATGCGAACGCGAAGGACATCAACGAATATCTGGCCGAGAACAAGGACAACCCCGAAACTCTGACGACGGTGACGGAGGTGAAGATCGAAAACACGGCGAACCTCGAGAGCCTCTCCGGCATCGAGAAGCTGGAGAACGTGGAGACGCTGACCATCAGCGGCGCAGGCAAGCTGACGGACATCTCCGCCGTGAAGGAGCTGGACAGCCTGAAGACGCTGGACGTGAGCAACTGCTCCTCGCTGGAGACGGTGGACCTGAGCGGCAGCAAGGCGCTGGAGACGCTGAACGTGGAGAACTGCCCGGAGCTGGTGTCTCTGGACGTCAGCGACGGGAGTCTGGAGAAGCTGGAGGTCCGCCAGTGCAACAACCTGAAGCAGCTGGACTGCAGCAACAACCACCTGGGCCGTCTGGACGCGGACAACAGCCGCCTGCCCAGTCTGTCGGATCTGTGGTGCGCCAACCAGCAGATAAGCGGCTGGACAGCGGGCCTGTCGATGGACCTGGGCCAGTATGCTGGCACGGCCTCCGTGACCGGCGCGGCAACGCTGGCTTCCACGGGGAAGGTCCTGGCGGTGAAGGCCTCTGACAGCCAGGGGGACATCACCGTGAACTATACCCCCGGCGGCAGCACGGCGCTGTTCGCCAGGACGCCCGAGCAGGTGACCTATTGGTACGCCACGGGCTTCAACAGCGTGTCGATGGACGTGACCGTGAGTGCCAGCGGCGCTGGGTCCCACGACGGCCCAACGAGCAACAAGGGCGGCGGCGGCTGCGACGCCACGGGGCTGGGGCTCATCGCGCTGGCGGCGGTTGTCCTGCTGAGGCGGCGGCGCGGGTAAGCGCAACCGGCAAACACCTCTTTCTTCCTTAACCCGGCCCCCCGCCGCACTGACGCGGCAGGGGGCTGTTTAAATCTCGCTTCGGTAGGAAACCCGCTCCGCGGGTGAGTGTAAAAGTAAATTCCGCTTCCCCCCCTCCAAAGACGACACACCGCCAGGTTCAAGTTGACAAAACCGGCCTTCATCGTTTAGGATTTATTAGTTTCTCTTAGAGGAGGTTTTTTTATGACACAACAAACGGCGGAGAGTCCGCGGCGGAGGATGGTCTATGGCCTTAACGACAAGCCTCCGTTCCTTATCATGCTGCTGTCCGGGGCACAGCACGTTCTGACGCTCTTTGGAGCGACGACGCTCGTGCCGCTGTTACTGGGACCCGCGATGGGGATGAGCCCGCTTCAAATAGCGTCGCTCATCTCCTGCGTTTATTTTGGGATGGGTGTCGCCACGCTCATCCAGACGCACCCCAAATTAGGCTCCGGCCTGCCCATCGTCCAGGGGTCCAGCTTCAGCTTCATCCCCTCCTTCACCACCGTCATCGGAATTTATGGCACGGTGGCCGTCGTGGAGGGACAGAGCGTCGTGACGAACCCGGAGGTCGTGATGCAGTACCTTGGGGGCGGTCTCATCGTGGGCGGCCTCATCCTGGCGCTCATTGGCTACAGCCGCATCGTGGGCGTCATCCGCCGGGTCATCACTCCCGTTGTGATCGGGCCCGTCATCATGGCGATCGGCTTCTCCCTGGCGGGAACGGCCGTGCAGGGCAACGCGGCGAACTACTGGCCGGCGTCGCTGGCGGTCGTCGTCCTCATCTTCCTGTTCAGCCTCGTCATCCGGAACAAGTACGTCAACATCTTCGCCATCCTGCTGGCTATCGTCGTAACTTATCTGGCCTGCCTGGGGCTCTCCATGAACGGGACCTTCGCGCCGGGCCACCCCGCCTACATCGACCTCGCCAAGGTGAGCGAGGC
Source organism: Fretibacterium sp. (assembly GCA_016280565.1). GTDB lineage: Bacteria > Synergistota > Synergistia > Synergistales > Aminobacteriaceae > JAFUYV01. The sequence continues at coordinate 2,114 of JAEEGY010000256.1, read as the reverse complement.
CCCGTGGCTGAGGGACGTGAGGAACGTCGTCATGCCCTGGGGGGCGCCGAAGTTCGGCATGATGGCCGTCGTGTCCCTGCTGGCGGGGTTCTTCGCCGTGATGATCGAGTCCATCGGCGACTACCACTCGGTGTCCTACGCCTCCGGCATTGACGACCCTGACGCCGCCACCATCAGCCGGGGCATCGGAGCGGAGGGTCTCTGCTGCGCGCTGTCCGGCGTGTTTGGCTCCGTGGGCACCACGTCCTACACGGAGAACATCGGGCTCATCGGCCTCACCGGCGTGGCCTCCCGCTGGGTTGTCCGCACCGGGGCTGTCCTGCTGATCCTCATGAGCTTTGTGGGCAAGCTGGGGGCGCTCATCGCCACCATGCCCTCCCCCATCATCGGCGGGGCCTACATCGCCCTGTTCGGCACCATCGGCGCGATGGGAATTCAAGTCCTGATGCGCGCGGACATGAGCAGCCAGCGCAATATCCTCATCATCGGCTTCGCCTTCCTCATGGCCCTGGGCCTGCCCGGCTGGGTGGAGCAGAACAGGGACCTCTTCATGAGCGAGAGCTATTCCACGCTGGTCCAGACGCTGGGCGGGATGGCCTGGGCCGTCCTGAAGACCCCCATGGCCGTGGCCGGCCTCTGCGCCGCGGTCTGCGACTCCCTCATCCCCGGCACGGACGAGGACCGAGGAATCAACGTCAAGCCCAGAGGAATTTAACTTTGCTGAGGGGAGGAATCATCCCTCCCCTTTTTAAGGACTCCCCACAGCACGGCGGCCGCGCCGAGAGCGATCTCCACGTCTGCTAAATTGAAGCGCAGCCCGCCCGGGATGAAATGTTCCGAGAACGGAAGGGGGATCCAGTCCCTCACCGCCCCCCACAGCAAGCGGTCCACAAGGTTCGCCGCCGCGCCCCCGGCCATAATTGCAAGCCCGGGGCGCGGAAAACGCGAAAGGCAGAACAGGAGGGCGGCCAGGGCCAGGGCCGAAAGTGCACAGGCCAGCGCCGGGCGTCCTCCCAGCAGGCCGAAAGCCACGCCGGGGTTGGCGCTGAGCTTCGCCCCCAGGTGAACGGCCACGCTCCGCGCCGCGAACTCCAGCAGCGCGGCGGCCAGTGCGATTCCAAAACTTTTTCTCTGCGTCATGAGGTAAACAGCTTTCATGATTTAAGCGCTCGCGCCGCGTGGCTGACACCACGTCCTAAAATTTTTGCGTTTATTCTCATATCGACGACTTTATCTCTCTTTCGCGTTTTTGGGTCCTTGACTAGGGGACCACTATATTCCTGTTGCTGTTAGAATTGCTATTTAAGCATGATTAACCCCTCCGGCAACCCCTTAATAATGCTCGCGGCAAGAGATGATGCAGATGTTCTCGTCCTCGACCGCGTAAACGATGCGATTCTCCTCATCAATCCTCCGGCTCCAGAAGCCTGAGAGCGTTCCCTTCAGCGGTTCAGGCTTCCCAATTCCCTCAAATGGATTTCTGCTCATGTCCTTCACAAGTTGATTGATCCTCTTTAGAGTTCTCTTGTCCTGTGTCTGCCAGTAGGTGTAATCGTTCCATGCGTCGATGTCCCACTGTATTTTTCTTACCGGCATGGTCAATCCTCAATCAGCTCATGTTCGGCAAATTGAAGCCGTCCGGCCTTATAGTCCTCCATCTTCCGCTCCAGATACCTCATGTTGCCCTCGGAGTAAAAGGGATCGGTTGAATCAATCGCTTCACGGAATGCCTTGTGCTCATCCTGACGCTGCCCGTTGACGAACTGCGCGTAGCTATAAACCATATCAAGCTGCTGTTCCGGCAGCACCCTCAGAATTTGAATAGTCCTGTCCAATGTTGAAACCGCTTCCATCGTCCATTCCTCCTTGGATTGATTATACTCCCAGCTCCGGCAAGCGCCTCAAAATCCCTACCGTATCGACGCTCACCGTCCAAGTCATGGCAGGGTCTCAAGCTGTTGTTTAAGCTCGTCCCAAGGGATCATGCGGCCTTCCGCCATATCCTCGCTGGCTCCGGCAATCTGGTCCATCTCGTCCGCGCTCAAAGGCGGCTCGTCGTCAAGCAATCCGTCAACGAGAGCCGACACGGCAATAAGCTGTTTCTCAGGAAGCCG
>JAEEGY010000255.1 GCA_016280565.1 Fretibacterium sp. | reverse complement strand
TTTGTTTTATTCATTGTTTCGCTTCGCCTAAAGTTTCAGCGCCCCAAGGTCGCCCACTTCCTTGAAGAGCGCGTTGCACCGGCGGAGGAGCACCAGGCGGTTGTTCCGCACAGCCTCATCCGGGGCCATGACCATCACGTCATCAAAGAAGGAGGACACGACGGGCGACAGCTCGGACAAAAGCTGCATCAGCTTCTCCCAGTCGTAGGAGTCCAGCGCTTTCCTAACTGGCGCCTCAAGCCGCTGAACTTCACCCCACAGGGCCTTTTCCGCCTGCTTGGACATGAGCGCTTCCTGAGGAACAGACTCCCCGCCCTCCTCCGTCTTGGCCAGGATGTTCCGCACGCGCACGGCGGAGCTCACCAGGCCGGTGAACCACGCCTCCTCCTTCACGGCGGTCAGTGCCTCGATGAGCCGGAGGGCCTGGTTGGGAACGCGCCCAATGACGGAGATCGCCAGCGTGGCCAGCTCGTGGTCGTAGCCCTTCTCCTTGAGCTGCACCAAAAGGCGCTGTTTGATGAAGTCCAGAATTTTTACCTTCATCGCGTCGTCCAGCTCGTTGATGAGGCAGGACTCCCCCACTGCTGCCTCCATGTCGAGGTCGTACTTCCGGGCCCAGAGGATCTCGTTGATACAGCGGGCCGCGCGGCGCAGGGCGTAGGGGTCCTGGGAGCCCGTCGGCTCCAGCCCCGCTTTGTGGCAGGCGGCGATGATATGCACTCTCTCGGCCAGCCCCAGGACAGCCCCCACGTCATCCGACGGCGTCTCGCCGCCCGCCATCTGCGGGAGGTACTGCTCGCGGAGGGCCAGGGACACCCGCGGGTCCTCGCCATTGCAGCGGGCATAGGCCTCGCCCATCACGCCCTGAAGCTCCGTGAACTCAAAGACCATGCTCGTGAGGAGGTCCGCCTTGGAGAGGTAGGCCGCGCGCTCCACGAGGGTCCTGATGTCCCCCATTCCCAGTTTATCGCAAAGCCAGAGCGCCAGCTTCTGAGTCTTCATCACCTTGTCGTAAACGGAACCCAGTTTTTCCTGATAGGTGACGCTCTTTAGACGCTCGACATTGGTGGCAAGTGGCTTCTTCCGGTCCTCATCCCAGAAGAAGGCCGCGTCCTCAAGCCGCGCCCTCAGCACACGCTCGTTGCCCTCGCGGATAATGCCCATGTCCGCCACGAGGTTGTTGCTGACCCCGACGAAGTAGTTCGCCAGCTTCCCGCCCTTGTCCATGTTCCGCACGGCAAGGTATTTCTGGTTCTTCTTCATTGAGGTGGTGAGCACCTGCTCCGGTATCTCCAGATAGCGCTCGTCGAACGACCCGATGAAGGGCACGGGGAACTCCACAAGGTAGAGGTTTTCCTCCAGAATCTTCGGGTCCATCTCCACTTCAAAGTTGCCCGGGAAGTCGCGCTTCAGGTTGGCGATGGCGGACTTCATCTTCTGGAGGCGCTTCTCCTGGTCCAGGATGACCTTGTTGTCATACAAAAGCTCCATGAAGTCCGCGGCGTTGCCCACCTCGATGGCTTTCCGCCCCATGAAACGGTGCCCGCTGGTCGTCCGGCCGCTGGTCACGTCACCGTAGGTGAAGGGGATCACCTGATCGTCGGCCAGGGCCACGATCCAGCGAATGGGCCGCGCAAAACGGACGCCGGACTTGCCCCAGTACATGCTCTTGGGGAAGGTCAGGCCCTCGATGAGCCCGCGCAGAAGGTCCGGCAGCACCTCGATGGTCCTGCGGCTCTCCTGCTTCACCTCCGCGGCGACGTAGCGGACACCGCCCACCTCCATCTCCCGGAGGGCCTCCACCGGCACGCCCTTGCCTTTGGCGAAACCAATGGCCGCGCGCGTCGGGTTCCCCTGACTGTCATAAGCCGAGTCAAACGGGGGGCCCTTGAGCAGCTCCACCATCGCACTCTGCATTTCATCTACATTAAGAGCGGTGACCACCAGACGGCGCGGCGTCGCGTAAACACGGACCTCCTGGAAAGCGATGCGGCTGGCCTCCAGAGCGGACTCGGCGCTCTTCTTCAGAGATGCGAGCGCGTCTGGGATGAAGCGGGACGGGATCTCCTCCGTGCCGATCTCAAGCAATACGTTCTTCAGGGCCATTACGCATCACATCCTTTCTCAAAAAAAACGCTCGTGTCGTCGCTGAACTTGTCCATCATCGGGAAGCCCATCTCCTCGCGCTGCTTGCGGTAAGCAGCGGCGACCTTGCAGGCCAGGGCCCGCACGCGGGCGATGTAGCTGGTGCGCTCCGTGACGCTGATGGCCCCGCGGGCGTCCAGCAGGTTGAAGGTGTGGGAGCTCTTGAGGACATAGTCGTAGGCAGGCAGCACCCGTCCCTTCTCAATGACGCGCCCGGCCTCCGCCTCGTACATCTGGAAGAGCTGGAACAGCATATCCGTGTCCGCGTCCTCGAAGTTGTAGTGCGAGTGCTCGACCTCCCCCTGAAGGTGCACGTCGCCGTAACTCACCTTGCCAGCCCAGTTCAGGTCATAGACGTTCTCCACCTTCTGGACATACATGGCGATACGCTCCAGGCCGTAGGTGATCTCCGCCGGAACGGCCTCCATGTCCAGCCCGCCGAGCTGCTGGAAGTAGGTAAACTGTGTAATCTCCATCCCGTCAAGCCAGACCTCCCAGCCCAGCCCCCAGGCGCCGGTGGAGGGGTTCTCCCAATCGTCCTCAACGAAGCGGATGTCGTGCTCGGACGAGTCGATCCCCAGGCTCAGCAGGCTCTGGATGTAGAGGTCCAGGATGTTGGCCGGGGCCGGCTTGATGATGACCTGGTACTGATAGTAGTGCTGAAGGCGGTTGGGATTCTTGCCGTAGCGCCCGTCAGCGGGCCGCCGCGAAGGCTCCACGTAAGCGACGCGCCAGGGCTCCGGGCCAAGGACGCGCAGGGCCGTGGCAGGGTTCATCGTCCCCGCCCCCACCTCAAGGTCGTAAGGCTGCTGGATAACACAGCCCTGCTGGCTCCAGAAGTGCTGAAGCCGGAAATAGATCTCCTGGAAGTTCAATCTGCCATCTCCTTTTAATTCAATCAACGAGGACCCCATAGTTTCTGACGACAGGCCCTCCGTCTCCTCCAAAACGTACGTGCCGCCAATGCAGATAAGTTTAGCATAATACGCGATTTTGAGGGAACAGTTCAGCCAACTTTTCTCATATTTGACGAATCATTCAAAGGTGATATAATACCCTTTGTGTCGCCGGGCTGGTGGAATTGGTAGACACACGGGACTTAAAATCCTGAGGACGTTTGTCCGTGCGGGTTCGAGTCCCGCGTCCGGCACCAGGATGTATCTTTAAAATCGCGGGGTGGAGCAGTCAGGAAGCTCGTCGGGCTCATAACCCGAAGGTCGCAGGTTCAAATCCTGCCCCCGCAACCAATTTATGGCGGCATAGCTCAGTTGGCTAGAGCATGCGGTTCATACCCGCAGTGTCACTGGTTCGACTCCAGTTGCCGCCACCAAAATTAAAATTCAGGCGAGGAGGTCCGAAAAATGCAGGCTTATGTTTTTGCCCTTAATTTGTTGGCGCTAGAGCTAAAGGCTTCGGACTTCCGCTGGAGCCAGTTTCGCAGCGTACTCCTTTAGCTCTGAAAACACGCTGCAGACAGATGCAAAGGCCGGAGTCCACGTTGAGGGACTCCGGATTTTTATTATCTCAGGAAGGAGAAGGCATAGCCATTAAACGCATCAAGATTTTCGACACGACTCTGAGGGACGGCGAGCAG
>JAEEGY010000254.1 GCA_016280565.1 Fretibacterium sp. | reverse complement strand
TCCGCCCGCCGAGGAAGACCACGTCGCTTGCGAGGACCTCCGTGACGTACTTCTTGCCGGAGCCGTCCGGAGCGTCATAATTGCGCGTCTGGATCTTCCCTTCCACAAGGACGGGCCGCCCCTTTTTCAAATAGCGGCCGCAGTTTTCCCCCAGGGGGCCCCAGGCAACGACGGGCACGAAGTCCGCCCCGTCCTGAAACTCCCCGTTCTTGTTCTTCCAGGAATAGCCCACAGCTACAGTAAAACGGGCCCACGCTCGCCTCTCGACCGTGTAACGAACATCCGGGTCGCGCGTAAGGTTTCCCATCAGGACGACCTTGTTAAATCCTCTGGCCATCACGCCATCCTCCTGACGTTCAACGGACTACTCGTCCACGACCAGAATCATCTGGCGATAGACGTTGGGACGCAGCCCAAGGACGCGCCGCAGCTCAAAGGTCTGAGCGGGCTCCAGGTCAAAGTTGAAGAGCACATAATTCCCCTCGGACTTCTTCTGGATGGGGTAAGCCAAAGGCTTCTTTCCCCAAACATCTGTCTTGGTGACGTTCCCCCCAAGACCGCGCACGACCTCCTCGATTTTTCCGGCCTCCTCCTTCGGGTCCTCAAGGTCAGGACTCAGGATGGCCAGCATCTCGTAATGCCGCACGACTTCCACCTCCTCCCTATGGTCTAATGGCCTCTCCTCTTGGTTTAAAGAAACCGGAAGAGGCAGGGCATAAAACTTGGATATTATAGCCTGAAAAATCCTAAAGGACAAGAAGAGATTTTGCGAAATAATCCGAGACAGATATTTCCAGTTTTGCCGATTCATGATATAGTAGAACAACGTAATTTGGAGGGGAGTCTGAACGTGACGGAGGAGAAGGATAAGAAGGGCAGAAAATCCAGTGAGTGAGCCGGTGGAGAATTCCTTGGGGTGTTCAGTAGCGTCGTCCCCTGAATCATATATCGGACATGAGCCGGTCCTGCTGAAGGAGGTCCTCACTTTTTTGGAGGACGGCCTGGGTGGGAAAGACCACCCAAGGATCGTCGACGGGACGCTGGGCCTTGGTGGGTATTCGGAGGCAATGCTCAGGGAGTTCCCCAGGGCGGAGGTCATCGGGATCGACCGGGACGCGGAGGCACTGCGCCGCGCGAGAGTCCGCCTGGAGGAATGGGGGCCCCGTTTTTCCGCAGTGTACACGAACTTTGGAAATCTGCAGAGCGCACTGTCGGGGGAAGGGCTGGGGGTTTCAGGGTGGCAGTTTCCCCCTGAGCTTAAATCCAATATGTTTGATGCCTTTGTGTTTGACTTGGGGGTGTCGAATATGCAGCTCTCGGAGGGGGAACGGGGTTTCTCCTTCCAAAGGGACGGGCCCCTGGACATGAGGATGGACCCGGAGGGTGATGCCCCGACGGCAGCGGAGGTCCTGGCCCGCACGGATGCGAAGGAGCTGGCGCGGATATTCTGGGAGTACGGCGAGGAACGCCATTCGAGGCGGATCGCCGCCCAGGTCGAGGAATGCCGGCGGCGGGGAAAAAGTCCCCAAACGACGGGGGAACTGGCCGCACTGATACGGGGATGTCTGCCGGAGCCCGTTCAGCGGAAAATGGGAGGCCACCCGGCGCGGCGCGTGTTTCAGGCGCTGCGGATATTTGTCAACGACGAGCTGGGGGAGCTGGAGGCCATGCTGGAGCAGCTGCCCGCTTTGGCGGCGGAGGGTTGTTTGGCCGTGATCGTCTCCTACCACTCACTGGAGGACCGGATCGTAAAGCACCGGTTCCGCGCCTGGGAGAAGGAAACAGGTTGGGGCAGAGTCCTGACGAAACACCCCGTTCTGCCGGGGGAAGAAGAAATGGAACGGAACTATAAGTCCAGGAGTGCGAAACTTCGGGCGTTTCAATTTTCGGATTGAAGCTCTGGGGGAGAATCCCCCCTGACCCCCCCGGAGGCATTGCCGTGGGACTGGAATGAATAACTCTTTAAAGATAGGAGGGAAGCGAAATGCGAAGGTCGGCTGGAAGGCTTTTTTTAAGACGGGGCTGGGGGCTCATCCTGTCCTTTGGGCTTTTCCTGTGCGTGATCCTGGGACTGGGCGTCCTCCGTTTTCACGCAGCGCGTAAAGCATATTACCTCGACTCCCTCAATCTCTCTATACAGCAGCTCTCCAACGAGGAGACAGCACTGAAACAGGAGATATCAGCCCTGGCGGCGCCTATCAAGATTTATAGTTATTGCAAGGAACGGCTGGGAATGCAGAAAGTGGCGGACGCGGAGACGCTGGCCATTCATCTGCGGGGTGTCCAGGTGGCTCAGAAGAAGGATGTTCCGCCGGAGAAAGAAGAGGGCTGGCACATGAGACTGGCCTGGCTCTGGGGTAAGTGATGCCGCGTGCAGCGAGTTGAGCTGAGCACGGGAGGCAGGGGGACGTTCGTCCCCGCAGGGCGCGGACAGGAAAAGGGGTCCGAGGCCCTGGAGAGGCATTATTCCATTAGCCCGTGGCTTTTGTTTGTCATCCTGTATTTTGTGGTGGGGGTCGCGCTGGTGGAGCGTCACTGCTACCCGGATTCTCGTATCGTTCAACAGGCCCAGCACCAATATTGGCGCCGCGTTCCCGTGAAAGCGACCCGTGGGGTCATCCAGGACACGCGGGGCATTGCTATGGTCATTTCGGAACCCCTTCCCAGTTTTGCCTTGGATCCCAGTCTTCTCACTCAAGAGGATATGCTGACGCTTCAGCGGGTCCTCTCTGGAGATGCTATGACCCGCGTGATGGATGCGCGGGAGGCGGGTTCACATTTCCTGTGGCTGCAGCGAAAGATGCCCCCGGAGGCGGCGGAACGCTTAGCAGGGCTGAAGATGCGGGCCATCCGGCGCATTGACGAACAGGACCGTCGTTACACCAACCGGCAGCTCATGGCCCATGTTCTGGGCTTCTGCAATATCGACAACCGCGGTCTGGCTGGTATTGAGCAGGCGTGGGACTCAACGCTCTACAACCCGCCGGGATACCGTATCGTTGTCCGCAATCCGGGCAAACAGCCTGCCCCCGCCGCGGAAAACCCAATGGGGCGGCCGCATGTTACCCCCGTTGTCACCCTTACGCTCGACAGCCGGATACAGTACATTGTGGAGAAGCACCTCTACAAGGCCGCGAAGGCCGACGGGGCAAAGTGGGCCTCGGCGATCTGCATGGACCCCTGGACGGGAGCGATCCTGGCGATGGCAAGCTGGCCGTCCTATGATCCGCAGAACCGCAGCAGCCTCAAGCCAGAGGCTCTGAGCAACAGCGCCGTCAGCCGCGGTTACGAGCCGGGGTCGACCTTCAAGCCTATCTACATGGGCATTGCCCTGGAGAGGGGCTGGGTCCGGACGAACGAGGTCTTCTCCTGCCCTGCGCGCCTGAAGGTGGCCGACGGCTACATCACGGAGGCCTACCCGGTGGCGATGGGGAACATCGACACGGCGCACCTGTTGGTAAAGTCCTCCAATGTAGGGATGGCCCAGATTGGTATTCGCGCGGAGAAGACGAAGACTTATGAGAGTCTGAGGGCCTGGGGTTTTGGTCAGGAGACAGACATCGAGCTCCCTGCCGTCGCAAAGGGGATCGTTCCCTATCCGGAGCAGTGGCGCGGTGTCGTTCCGGCGAACATCGCTATCGGGCAGGGCCTGGCCGTGACGCCGCTCCAACTTATCACCGCGGAGGCCGCCATCGTTAACGGGGGGCGCCTGATGAGCCCCTACATTGTCAAGGAGGCAAGCAACTCCCTGGGCGAGGTCGTTTACAAGGGGACCCCCAGGGTGATGCGCGAGGTCCTGACGCCGGAGACCGCCGCGTGGCTGAGGCAGGCGATGCGGGCCGTCGTTGTGGAGGGTACGGGTAAACGTGCCGCCACGAAGGTCACGAAGTTGGCCGGCAAGACGGGCACAGCCCAGGTCCCGGAAAAGGGGAAGTACAGCCGCAACCGGTATGTCGCCTCCTTCATCGGTTTCTGGCCCTACGAGGACCCGCAGTATCTGATGCTTATCGTCATCGGAGAACCGTCGGGGGGACGCTACTATGGCGGTGAGCTGGCCGCGCCGCCCTTTAAGGATATCGTTGAGGAAATGGCTGAGCTGGACTATTATGCTCCGGCTGCGCCTTCGGGAAAGGAGTCCGCATGAGCGTGAAATTCTCTGAGGTTTGTGATGTGGTTCGCCGTCAGGGGCCTGAAGCAGGGGAGAGGAACAGAGATAAGGACCCCGTTATCGGCGATGTCGTCTCGGACAGCCGCCAGGTCGTGCCGGGTACGCTCTTCTGCTGTATTAAGGGGGAAACAAGCGACGGGCATGATTACGTCCGCGCGGCGGAGGAGCGGGGGGCGTGTGCGCTGCTCTGCGAGCGGCCGGTGGACTCCGCGCTGCCCATGCTCATCGTCCCCTCGGTGCGTGAGGTCATGGGGGACGTTGCCGCGGCCGTGTATGAACACCCGGCAGAAAAGCTGCTGATGGTGGGGGTTACGGGCACGAACGGCAAGACAACAACCACCTATGTCCTGCGAAGCCTCCTCCAGGCCGCGGGGATACGCACGGGGCTTTTGGGGACCATCGTGGAGAACGACGGGGTCATGGAGCGTGATGCGGACCGCACGACGCCGGAGAGCTGCGTCGTGCAGCATCAACTGGCTGCGATGACTAAAAACGGCTGCGGGGCCTGCGTCATGGAGACCTCCTCTCATGGGCTCTTTCTGGGCCGCCTGAAGGGCGCACGCTACGACGTGCCCATCTTTACGAACCTCTACCCCGAGCACCTGGACTTCCACAAGGACATGGAGACCTATTTTCAGGCCAAGCGGCTCCTGTTTACCCGCTACGCCAAGCCGGGCTTCAAGGGCGCGGCCAACGCGGGGGACTCCTACGGGCGGCGGCTTGTCGAAGAGTTCCCGGAGGGGCTTCGGGGTTTCACGCTCAACGAGGGAGAGGATGCCTTTGCCCGCGTAATGGAGTGGCACACAGCGCTGGATGGGACTTCCATGACCGTTGCGATGAAGGGAAGGGACAACCCCCTTCATCTGAAGAGCCCCCTGGTGGGGGAGTTCAACGTCTGGAACGTCCTCTGCGCGGTCACGGCTCTGTGGGGCCGCCCGGGAATGGATGAGGAGATGATAAAACGGGGCGTGGAGGCCATTCCCCAGGTGCCAGGGCGGCTGGAACGACACGTTCTGCCCAATGGGGCCTGCTGCTTCATCGACTTTGCCCACACTCCCTCTGCGCTCCGAAAGGTCCTCACGACGGTGCGGGGGCTGACGAAGGGACGTGTTATCTCCATCTTCGGCCATGGCGGGGGGCGCTACCCCATGAACCGTCCCGAGCTGGGCAGGGTCGCAGCGGAGCTGGCGGACTTAGTGATCGTCACGATGGACAACCCGCGTGACGAGGACCCGGCGGATATTGCCCAGGCTATCGTGAAGGGCATTGAGGAATGCGGCGGCGCGGAGCATCAGGTGATCCTTGACCGTCGTGAGGCCGTCTGTCGGGGGCTGGGCCTCCTGGGGCCGGACGATGTGCTGGTGGTCTCCGGCAAGGGGCCGGAGAAGTACCTGCAAATTGGCCATGTGAAACACCCCTACAATGACGCGGAGACCGTAGACGAATGGTGCCGGAGGGCCTGATGATGGAACAGCGCCTGACGTTGGGGGAGATGTTCGGCCTGATTGGGGCGGACGTGCCGGAGGAGGCGCGCAGCCAGCCCTTCCCTGGCCACGTCGCCACGGATAACCGCTACGTCGAGCCCGGCGGGGCCTTTGTGGCCCTGGAGGGAGAGCGGACGGACGGGCATCACTACATCCCCCAGGCCGTGGATCGCGGGGCGGGGCTGATTATTGTCCGAAGAGGCAAGCGTCCCGAGGGGCTGACGGTCCCCTGCGTCGAACTGGACGAGCCGGAGGTGGATTTGGCGCGGATGGCGTCGGCCTACCTGGAGAGGGCACGAAGGTCGGGATCGCTGCGGGAGGTTGTTGCCATCACGGGGAGCGTGGGCAAGACCACCACGCGGGAGGCCCTGCGCTGTGTGCTGGGTGGGCGTTTCCGCCTCCATGCGCCGGAGCGGAGCCTGAATACCCGCATTGGCTGCACCGCTACGATTTTGGCCATGACCCTGGACGCGGAGCTGCTTCTGCTGGAGTTTGGGGCGAACAAACCGGGGGAGATCGCGGAACTGACGGCACTCTTCCCACCAGACTCTGCGCTGGTCACGGAAGTGGCCCCTGTTCATCTGGAGGGCTTTAGGACGGTTGAAGGCGTGTTGGCGGAGAAGATGGAGATAGCGGGCTCCCGTCGGCTGCGGCGCTTCCTCTACAACGGGGACAACCCCCTTCTCCGCAGGACGGCCCCGCGGGAGAGTCAGTCCGTGGGCACTGGAGACGTGGATTTTCAGATTCAGGACACCCGCTTTGAGATGCGGGATGGCCTTCCCGCTC
>JAEEGY010000031.1 GCA_016280565.1 Fretibacterium sp. | reverse complement strand
TGGAGCCCCTGCCGCACGGAGTCCGCGCCAAGGCTGGGACCGACGGAGCGGTTCTCGGCGATCTCCACCGCCACGGGCAGAGCGCCAGCGCTCAGCATGATGGCCAGCCGAGAGGCCTCGTCCGGCGTGAAACGCCCCGTGATCTGCGCCTGTCCGCCGGAGATGCGGTCCTGCACCACGGGCGCGGAGATCACCACGTTATCCAGCACAATGGCGATCTGCTTGCCCACCAGACGTCCCGTGGCCTCCTCAAAGAGCTTTGCACCCTCGGAACTGAAGGAGAGCGAAACACCCATGCGCCCCAGGCTGTCGGGGTTCACCCCCGCCGTCTGGAGCTCCTTGCCGGAGAGCAGCACAGGCCCAAGGAGGTAGTAGCGTCCAGCGTCGTCGTCCTCGCCGGGGGCAACGATAGCCCCCTCGATTCCCGCCGCGCGGGTCTTGAGGGCGTCGGAGTCCTTGCGGGCATCCATAGCCTTCTGCCAGCGCTCCTGTGCCTGGACAAACTGAAGGTCGTTGTCATAGTTCTGCCGCTGGGGCGCGGGCGGGGCCGGAGGCGTAGCGTCCAACACCTCACGGAAGTCCATCTGTGCCGTCTTGCCGATCAGCTCAAGCGCCGCCTTCGGGTCCTGAATTCCGGGCAGGTCGATGATGATCCTGTCCGAGCCGCTCTTCTGAAGGATCGGCTCCGCAACGCCGTACTGGTCCACGCGGTTGCGCAGCACGGCCAGAAGGCGGTCAATGCTGTCCTCACCCACCGGGGCCTCCGGCGTGTCCTTCGCCTGAAGGACGATGTGGGCTCCACCCTTGAGGTCGAGCCCAAGGTTGAGCCTTCCCACCACGGGCCAGGCATAGGCCAGCGCCGCAGCAACAACGATCACCACGACCCAGAGCCGCAGTCGATCTCTACGATTCATAAAGTAAATCCCCCTGCATCAAAATTACCGCCCCCCACGGGAAGCCACAGCCTCCCGGCGGGGGCGGGTGTAATTATTCCTTATTCCTTCTCCTCCAGCGCTGCGGAGGCCGGAGCCGGCTGCTGAGCCGCGCGCTTGGTCTGCACCGCTGACTTCAGGATACGGACCCGGACGCCCTCGGCCAGTTCGATCTGGAACGTGTCGTCCCGAACCTCGCGCACCGTCCCAAGGAACCCGCCGATAGTGATGACCTGATCTCCCCGGTTGATGCCGGATATCATGTTGTCATGCTGCTTCTGGCGCTTCCTCTGGGGCCGGATGATGAAGAAGTAGAAGATGAGGACGAAGATCGCCAGGGGGAACAGCATCCCCATCAGGCTGCCCTGCTGGGGCGCGCCCTCCGCGCCGCCGGGAGCCGCCGCGCCGCCCCCGAAAGAGCCGCACGGGGAAACCGCGGTGGTCGTCTGTGCTGGTGCTGGTGCTGCCTCTGCCATATTAAAATTCCTCCCTCAATTGATTACTTGTGGCTGGAGTAGCGGCTGATGCCGGCGTAACGCGCGGTCTCGCCCAGCTCTTCCTCGATGCGAAGAAGCTGGTTGTACTTCGCGATGCGGTCCGTGCGGGCAATGCTGCCGGTCTTGATCTGGCCAGTGCGCGTAGCGACAGCCAGGTCCGCAATGAAGGCATCTGCCGTCTCGCCGGAGCGGTGGGACACCACGGCGGCGTAGCCGGCCTCGGCGGCCATGTGGATGACCTCAAGGGTCTCAGACACGGTGCCGATCTGGTTCAGCTTCACCAGCACGGCGTTGCCCACCTTCTGCTCGATGCCCTTGGCCAGGATGGAGGGGTTCGTGACGAAGAGGTCGTCGCCCACGAGCTGGCAGCGGTCGCCGATGGCGCGGGTCAGGTTCGCCCAGCCGGTCCAGTCGTCCTCGGACATGCCGTCCTCGATGGAAATAACAGGATAATCCTTCAGCAGGTCCTCATAGTACTTGATGAGCTCGTCGGCCGTGAAGCTCTTGCCCTCGCCCGTGAACTCATACTTGCCGTCCTTGAAGAACTCGGAGGAGGCCACGTCCAGCGCGAAGCTGATGTCCGTCCCCGGCGTGTAACCGGCCTTGTTCACGGCCTCCATCAGCAGATCCAGGGCCTCGCGGTTGCTCTTGAGGTCCGGGGCAAAACCGCCCTCATCTCCCACGCCGGTGGAGTACTTGCGGGCCTTGACGCAACCCTTCAGCGCGTGATAGGTCTCAGCCCCCATGCGCAGAGCCTCGGAGAAGGACGGCGCGTTGTGCGGCACGATCATGAACTCCTGGATGTCGACGTTGTTGTCCGCATGGGCACCGCCGTTGATGACGTTCATCATGGGCGTGGGCAGCAGTCCGCCGCCGATACCACCCAGCCAGGCCCACAGGGGCAGACCGTGGCTCACTGCCGCGGCGCGGGCGTTGGCCATGGACACGCCAAGGATGGCGTTGGCGCCGAGGTTTGACTTGCCGTCCGAGCCGTCCAGCTCGATCATGGCGCGGTCCAGGGCACCCTGGTCGTCCGCATCCATGCCCAGCACCTCGGAGGCGATCTTCTCGTTGACGTTCTCAACAGCCGTCAACACGCCCTTGCCGCCGTAGCGGGCCTCCTTGTCGCGGAGCTCCAGCGCCTCGTGCACGCCCGTCGAAGCCCCCGACGGAACGGCAGCACGCCCCATGGAACCGTCCTCAAGATAGACCTCCACCTCAACAGTGGGGTTCCCGCGGGAGTCCAGAATCTCGCGTCCGTGAATTCCAATAATTGAAGCCATAAAGCAACTACTCCTTTCATGTAGCAGGAAACCCCCTGCGGGGGCACCCAAAATATCCTGAGATATTATAAAGCATAAACGCCATAAACGCCGCCCATACTCAAGGAACTTATGGGCTGTCCCCCCACGGATTCTCCTCCGGCGAGACGGGCTTCTCCTCAAGTTGTTCCCACGAGACCGTGTGCGGACGCTTTAGAAGGGCCTCGTCCGCACAAAGGACCCGCACCTTCAGCACGCGGTTCATGTAGGCTATCTCGATGACGGTCCCCTCGCGCACCTCGGCGGCGGGTTTGCAGGCCCGGCCTTCAATGCGCACGGCCCCCAGCTCGATCATCTCCTGGGCAGCGGTGCGGCGCTTGACCAGGCGGGCCAGCTTCAAAAACTTGTCCAGCCGAACGGACATCACGCGATGGCGGCGGAGACGATCTCCCGCGCCTCGGCCTGGATGCGCTTCAGGTGCTCCTCACCCTTGAAGCTCTCCGCGTAAATCTTGTACAGGTTCTCCGTGCCGGAGGGACGTGCCGCGAACCAGCCGTCCGCCGTCGTCACCTTCAGTCCGCCGATGGCCGCCCCGTTGCCGGGCGCGTTGGTCAGCCGCGCGGTGATCTTGTCCCCAGCCAGGGTGTCGGCCTTCACCATCTCCGGCGACAGCTTTGCCAATTTAGCTTTCTCCTCCGGCGTGGCGGGGGCGTCAATGCGCGCGTAGCAGGAGGAGCCGTACTGCGCGGTGATCTCGCGGAAATGCTCGGACGGGTCCTTGCCCGTCACGGCGGTGATCTCCACGGCCAGCAGGTCCATGATGATGCCGTCCTTGTCTGTCGTCCAGACGGAGCCGTCCCGGCAGAGGAAGGACGCACCGGCGCTCTCCTCGCCGCCGAAGCCCATGGAGCCGTCCAGTAGGCCATCGACGAACCACTTGAAGCCCACCGGCACCTCGCAGAGCTTTCGGCCGATGCCCGCCGTCACGCGGTCGATGATGGAGCTGGAGACCACGGTCTTGCCCACGGCGGCGTCCTTGCGCCAGCCCGTGCGGGAGGTGAAGAGGTGCCGCACGGCCACGGCGAGGTAGTGGTTGGGGTTCATAAGCCCCGTGGGGGTGACGATGCCGTGGCGGTCATAGTCCGTGTCGTTGCCAAAGGCCACATCATAATCGTCCTTCATCTTGATTAAGTTTGCCATTGCCCAGGGGGAGGAGCAGTCCATTCGGATCTTTCCGTCGTGGTCCGGGGGCATGAAGGAGAAGGTGGGGTCGAGGTTGGGATTAACGACCGTGAGGTTTTTGATGCCGTAGACCTCGACGATGGGGGTCCAGTAGTTGATGCCGCTGCCGCCCAGAGGGTCCACGCCGATCTTCAGGCCGGACTTCGCGATGGCTTCCATGTCCACGACGGAGGCCAGGGCCTTGACGTAGGGCATGATGTAATCTTCAAAGTGTGTTGTGGGGAGCTTCACCGCGCGCTCAAAGGGGATGCGTTTAATGGCCCCGACACCGGATTTGATGAGTTCATTGGCGCGGTTCTGGATTTTTGACGTGATCTCCGGGGAGGCAGGGCCGCCGCTGGGTGGATCGTACTTGATGCCGCCGTCGGTGGGGGGGTTGTGGGAAGGCGTGATGACCATGCCGTCGGCCTCTTTTCCGCCGCTTCTGTTGTGCTCCAGGATCGCACGAGAGACGACGGGCGTCGGAGTGGGGGTGAGCCCCTCCTGGAGCACGATGTCCACACCAGATGCGGCCAGGACCTCGACGCAGGTCCGCAGCGCCGGCTCGGACAGGGCGTGGGTGTCCGCGCCGATGTAGAGCGGGCCGGAGATCCCTGCCTCTTTGCGGTGCTCCGCCACGGCCTGGGCAATGGCCAGGATGTGGGCCTCGTTGAAGCTGTGGAGCGCCGAGGAGCCGCGGTGTCCGGACGTGCCGAAGGCCACGGCATGCGACTTCTCGCCCGGGTCCGGCTCAAGGGTGTAGTAGTCGCTGATAAGGCTGGGGATGTTGACGATTTTGCGCGCTTCCATCACAAAGACCTCCTCAGAGATATTTATTTAAAAATAGATATCACGCTAATGCCTGCACTGTTGTCTGAACTTTTACAACAGGGAAGCCGAAATATTGCTTCGCGCCGTCCCGCAAAATGACCGCCTGTTGGATATCGTCACAGGGTTCAGGGATGTCTATGCCAGCGTCAAGCCACATCTCAAGGAAATCCCTTTTTACGCTTTCAAGTTTACTTCTGGCCTCAATATACGTCTCTCCATGAGCATTAACAGCGGCATCTCCAAGCAGGGGAACAGAAAGAAGCACCCCGCCGCCGTCGTCCTCGCTCAATTCTCTTACCTTAATATCGTAAGGAAGCGACATATAGTAACCTATATCCTTCATGAAGCCTCACGCCCCTTTGTTATGACTTCCAGCAGCTCAACAGCATTCAGGACATTGTTCAGGTAACAGCGAAGAACTCTGTCGGTTTTCTT
>JAEEGY010000253.1 GCA_016280565.1 Fretibacterium sp. | reverse complement strand
GGCGCGCCTATGTGGGCATCGAGTCGCCGTGAGCCCCTCTCCTACACGCCTACTTCCTTCTACGCGCTATCAGCCCGGCCAGGGCAAGGAGCGTCACTCCGCCAAGGCTGCCTGCCAGCCTGTGCCCTATGGGTATGCCCTGTGGGTACGTCGAAGCCAGACGCGGGACAGTCGCTACGGCCAAACCTCCTGCCACAGGAGCGGCCTCTCCTCAAGCGCGAACCCGCCGCCCTCCAGCGCACGAAGCGCCACGACGGTTTCTATCCTCCGCTCCTGCCCCTCCTCTGTGGCGGAGGCGCGTATGAGGAAGGCCCCCGCGCGCGGCGGAAAGAACCCAGATGGCCCCCAGCCCTTGTCCGGGACCTTGCCGGGATCGTAATCCAGATCAAAGACCTCCAGCGTCCCCTTCTCCTCAACGCGATGGAGAAGCTGAACTCCCACAAAATCTGTTGGGATTTCCCGGACATTCCGAGGCAGACGGCCGGCCCCTATCTCTGCCTGAAGCCAATGCCGACCTCGCCCCGTCAGCGAGGCGAGATCCGTTCCCTTCCGCGATCTCCGCTCTCCCACAATAGCCGCCTCCTGAGCCCACCAGAGACGGGAGAGGATCTCACCCAGGAACAGGGTGGCGAAGAGGGAAAAGATCAGCGCCATACAGAGCGACATCCCCGAACGTCTCATACGTTCTCCAGCCTCCAGGACGCGCGCGAGACACAGAGCGTATGCTGCGTGAAGTCATTATGCCAGGGGGCACCCTCCGGCCACTCCGAGGGCCTGACCGAACCGCCCAGAGGAGCGGGGCCGCCGGTGGTGAGCACCCAGAGGTCCAAAACGCGGATTCCCGGCCTCCACTCCACCCACAGGGCAAGCACCCCCTCCTCGCGGGGGTAATAGGGAGACCAGGCGGCTTCCAGCCTCCGAAAGTATAGTTTCTCGTTCACGATGCGGAATTGTTCATATCGAAGAAGGTAAAGCTCATTCACCGGGGGGATATCCACCGGGGCGTTTACAGTTGAGGCGAGGGACAGGAACAGCCTGCGTCCTGAGGCGGAGTCGATGTAAAAGGGCATTCCGGCAAGGGGAAGCGCGCACCAGTTCGTCAGGTTCTTCATATACCCCACCTGGAAACCTGCTTCGGCAATATCAGCCGCCGTATCGTCTGAGAGGAGCGAGAATTCGACCCCTCCTCCTGGATTGACGGGAGATCCCCCTGTTCTCTTCACCACCAGCCCGGAGGGACGCCCGTAGAGAAGGGCGAGAGCTGTCCCGCTAAAGACACCGTTTTTCTCTTCCGCCGGGTCCATTAGCCCCAACTTTTTTTCCTGATAGTTTTTTTCCTGATAGACTGTGAGGGGGCGGAGGACCGGCGGCCCTGCCTTTTGTGCGAAGGCCCGCCAGCACGCCTCCTCTCCCCGGCAGGCGGAGAGCCCCAGCCCCGTATGCAGGACCTTTGTCTCAAAGAAGGCAAGGACCCGCTGGCCCCGTTCATGGGCCAAAAGCCAGACTGAAGACCGGTTAAAGACGCGCAGGAACTCCCCTCCCCACGTGAGCATAATCATCCCCAGCACAGAGGCCAGGAACGCCCCCAGCAGGAGTTCAACCAGGGTGAAAGCCCTGTGTTGACGATTCACCATGCTCTCGTCAGTGTGAAGGGGTCCCCCCGCACCGGGGAGACGGTGAGGACGACCTCCCGCATCCCCGCGCTCCCCTGGCGGACCTCCCAGGTGAAGTGCGGCTCCCCGCCGGGCGCCGTCTTCGGCATATCCGCCAGGCTGTCTGTTTTTGGCAGGCGGTTGAACCACCATTGCGCCGCATACAGGCAGGCGTCCCGCCGGCGAAGCCGGAGGGCTCCCGTCTGCCCGCTCCAAAGCCCCTGGAAGACCGGCGGCAGGACCAGCCCCAGGATGACCAGCGTCATGAGGAGCTCCACTAATGTTTCGCCCCGCTTCATTCCCCCGCCTCCCGAACCTTCAGCATCTTCACCCGGCACGGGGGGAAGGCGGAGAGGATGTCCCAGTTCTTTTTATCCACAGCCCGGCCGTCCAGCAGAACGACGCGGCCGTGGTCAGAGGTGCTGCGGATCAGGCGGCCCACCGCCTGGCGAAGGAACATCCGCGCCGTGGGGAGCGTGACCCGGACGAAGCCCTTCCCTCCCTCCAAAACATCCCGGGCGCGGACAAGGGGGTCGCTGGGGTGAGGAAAGGGAATGCGGTCGATGATGACCTGGGTCAGCCCCTCGCCGGGCACGTCCACTCCTTCCCGGAATGAGACACTGCCGATAAGAATAGAAGTCTCGTCCTCCACAAAGCGCCGGAGGAGCTGGCGCTGAGGCATATCCCCCTGAACGAGGATGTTATAGGGCCGCTCTTTGGCTCTCATCTTCCGGGCGAAGGCTTTCAGCAGCCGCATGGAGGACAGAAGAACAAGGGTGCGCCCGCCATTCCCGTCGCACAGCTTCTCCATCACGCGGCACATCCGCTCGTCGTAGCCCTTCTCCATGACGCCAAGGCCGGCGTCCACCACCAGGACCTCCATCTGCTGCCGGAAGTCGAAGGGCGAGCTCACCACCAGGCTCTCGTCCGGCACGATGCCGGCTTCCCGGCTCCAGAAATCGAAAGAGCCACCTGCCAATGTCAGCGTCGCAGAGGTGAAAATGGCTTTGTCGGGGGCCTCCTTCTTCAGGACCTCCTGAATGATCTCCGCGGCGTCCACCGGCTTGCTCATCAGCGCGGCGTGCAGCCTGCCCGCAAAGCTCCCCCTGTCCGGCAGGGAGGTTTCAGCCCAATAGGCCCACCTGGGGAACTGCTCAACGGACAGGCACCAGAGCAGCGAGCGTTTGAACTCCCGCACGCTGTCGATCCAGTTCATCATCTCCGCCCCGCGAGCAAGGTCTCGCTTGTCGCTGATGTCCCCCATCATGAAACGGTCCTCAAAGGGGCGGAGGGCGCGCAGCAAATCGTCCAGGAGGGCGGCTGCGGTGCGCCCACGCTGCAGAAGCCCCTCGTCCGGGGCCTGGAGACCTCCGCTGGGAGGGGAAGCCGCAAGGCCGCTGAAGAGCTTCTGAAGTTCGTCTCTGGCCTTTTCAGCAAGGGGGGGAAGGGCATCCTTCGCGTCCCCCGGCAGAAAGGGGGTAAAGCCCTGGAGGTTCCGCGGCCCCAGCAGGGACAGGGCGTTCTCCGCCCCGGCACGCACAGTGGCCGAGGAGCGGGCCGCGTCCGGCAGGCGATGGGCCTCGTCGCAAATCAGCCAGTCATAGCGCACGGGGAAGTTCCCTGTCCCCTCAAGGATATGCGAGAAGAAGAGGTGATAGTTCGCGACGACGAGGTCCCAATCCTGGGCCCGCCGGTAGGCACGGATGACGAAGCAGCGGTCCCGGCAGGGACAGGCAGGGCCAATACAGTTCTGGTCCCCGGCAGAGATGTTTTGAAGCAGGGCGGAGTTTCCCCGTTCCGCCAGGTCCCCCGTCTCCGTCTCCTCCAGCCACCGCGCAAGGGGGACGATCTCCCCCTCCCCGTCCTCTGCCTCGAAGAGCGAAGGGCTGGCCGCATTCCGGGCCAGCCGGAGACAAACATAATTGGAGCGTCCCTTCAGGAGCCCAAAGGTGAAGTCAAACCCCAGGAGCTGGCGCAGGCGGGGAAGGTCCTTCCCGATGAGCTGCTCCTGGAGGGTGATACCTGCCGTCAGAAAGAGGATGCGGGTCCCGAACTGCCGCGCCTCCCGCAGAGCGGGGACAAGGACAGCGAAGGTCTTCCCCACTCCCGTCGGGGCCTCGACAGCGAGGGTCACGCCGGGACCGCGCAGAAACTTCTCCACCGTCAGGGCCACCTCAAGCTGCTGGGCTCGGAACTCGTAGCCGGGCAGGCGCGACAGCGGCCCTGTCGGGGAATAGAAATCCTTGAGCGGCAGATGTTCCGTGATATCCTTCACCTCAAGTCGGACAAAATTTTGCGTTCCTCCTTGCATATCTATTATACAAAATGTTAAAATGAATGGCGTTGTGCTTGAGCTATTCTGAGTGGGAGGTGAAAGCATGCCTAACAAGAAGTCGGCGGAGAGGCGCGTCCGTATCGCAGAACGCAATCGCCTTTACAACCGCTACTGGACGACTCGCTGCAAGACGGCCCTCAAGAGGCTGGCGGAGGCGGTGGAGTCCAGGGACAGCGAGGCGGCGGCAAAGAGCTTCAACGTGGCCCAGAGCGTCATCGACAAGGCTGTGGTGAAGGGCGTTATGCACCGCAACACGGCGACGCGGCGCAAGAAGTTGATGGCCCGCTACCTGAAGAGCTTGTCTGCGGAGGGCGGAGAGGCGTAGCGCGCTTGCCGCACGTGGACAGAAGAGGGGATGCCCATTCGCGGCAGCCCTTTTTTGTATAAGCTGTGCATTCTGTATCCCGCGGGGGGAGGTGAAGCGAACATGGCGGAGAACCCAACGATCGCGGAGATCAAGGCAGCCGAGGACAAGGCGGCCGAGGCAGTCCAGGAGGCAAAGTCCACCGCGGCTCGCAAGCTGAACAGCGCCCAGGCGAGCGCGGAGAACACGCTGAAGGAGGCCCGGCAGTCCGCGGCACGGCAGTTCAGGGACAAGATCCGCAGGGCCGAGGAGGCGGCGGAGATCAAGGCGAAGGACATTTTGACCAAACGCGAGGCCGGCGCCAAGGCTTTTTACGATCAGCACAAGGCAAAAGTCGCCGGCGCGGCCTCATGGATAACGGAAGAGGTGATGGGTAGATATGGGCGTGGCTAAGCTCAAAAAAGCGGAGCTTTATTACCACAAATCCGTTCATGAGGAGATCGCCGCGGCCCTTCAGGAGACCGGCGTGTGCCAGATCATCGGAGACGCCGAGGGAGGACCGGCGAGCGTTGAGGCCCTGAGGGCCGAGAGCGAGGCGGCCGTAGCGGATGTACGCTACCTGATGCGCACGCTGACGCCCCACTTCAACGATCCCATCTCGTCATTGGACCGCACGTTGGGCGAGCGGCCCATCGTCTCCATGTCCGACCTGTCAAAGCTCGCCCGTGAGACGGATTTGAGCAGCATTTGCACAAAGGTCCGCGGCCTTGAGCACGCGATCGGCGAGGGGAAGCTGGAGCTCTCCCAGGCCAGAACGAACCAGGCCCTGCTTGAGAGTTTCCGCTTCCTCCCCTACCCGCTCTCCGCCATCACGGAGGGGACACGTACCCTCACCGGGGTGGCCGGAGTGGTCAAGGCGGACCAGTTAAAGACGCTTCAGGCGGCCCTCAGCGAGTTCTCGAAGGATTCGGAGCTCGTTTTGGAGCCGCATGACGAAAAGGCCCAGGACATACACCTTGTCCTGTTCCTTACGCGCCAGCGCGCCTCCGAAATTTTGGAGGCCTGCGTCAGGAAAGGGCTGTCCGTGTTGGATGTGCCTGCGGAGTTCAAGGGGACCGTGGAGGAGGAGAGGGCTAAACTGGCCACCTCCATCGCCGCCCTCGAGGACCGGGAGGCCTCGCTTCTCAAGGATATGGAGAACGAGGCCGAGACGTGGATGCCCTCCGTACAGAAGCTGTCCGACTACTGGAACAGCCTCACGGAGCGGTACACAGCCCTTGGAAAGAGTGGGGAGACCGACAGGACCCTGCTCACGCGCTTCTGGGTCCCCGCGAAGGACGCGGAGACCGTGCAGAAGAAGATCGAGGCCATCAGTCCCAACGTGGCGTTCTTCCTGAGCGACCCGGGTGCGGACGAGGAGCCTCCGGCGCTTCTGCAGAACGGCAAGTACGTCCGTCCGTTCAACATTCTGACGGAGCTTTACTCGCCGCCCAAATACCGCGGCATCGACCCCACGCCGCTTCTGGCCCCCTTCTTCTTCCTCTTCTTTGGGATGTGCCTTGGCGACGCGGGTTATGCTATTGTCATGCTGGCGGCCATCTGGTGGCTCTTCAGGAAGTACCGGCGCGTTCCTCTGGGCATCAGGGACTTTATCGTCCTCTTCGCCTTCAGCGCCGTCTCGACGTTCGTCTATGGCATCATCAGCGGCAGCTTCTTCGGGAACTTCATCGACTCGTTCCTGCCCTTCCTGGTGCCGGTGAAGAACGCACTGATGCTTGTTGATCCCATGACCAACCCCATGCAGGTGCTGGGGATCTCCCTGCTGCTGGGCGTGATCCACCTGATGTTCGGCCTGCTGATCGCGGCCTATGACAACTTCAGGAACGGACAGGCCATCGACGCTATCGGGGCGAATATCTCCTGGTTCCTGCTGATCGTGGGCCTGTGCCTCATGGGCGTGGCGATGGGCGGGATGGTCCCGCCGCACTTCCAGTGCATCGTACAGGCCATGGCCATCATCGGGGCCGTCATCATCTTCTGGTATGCGGGGCGCGAGAAGTCCGGCATCTTCTCCAAGATCATCTCCGGCTTCCTGGCCCTCTACGGCTCCACGTCCTACCTGGGCGACATCCTGAGCTACAGCCGCCTTCTGGCCCTGGGCTTCGGCTCGGCGGTCATCGGCATGATCATCAACCTGCTGGGCGGCATGGCGGCGGCTATCCCCTACGTGGGCTGGGTCGTGGCCGTCGTGGTCATCGTTGGCGGACATTTGTTCAGCATCCTCATCAACATCCTGGGGGCCTTTGTGCATCCCCTGCGTCTGCAGTACGTCGAGTTCTTCGGCAAGTTCTACACGGGCGGCGGGGAGCCCTTCACGCCCCTCACGCTCTCCGAGGAATTCGTCAGCGTGAAGCCATAAAATTTTGAAAAGGAGTGTTTGATATCATGGAATTTTTGGGACTTTCTCTCGCTCTGTTCGGTGCGGCGCTGGCCGCGGCTCTGTCCGGCATCGGCTCGGCCATCGGCATCGGCATCGCGGGCGGCAGCGCTGCGGGCGTCATGACTGAGGACCCCAACAAGTTCGGAAGCTGCCTTATCCTTCAGGCCCTTCCCGGCACTCAGGGCATTTACGGCCTGCTCATCACCTTCTTCGTGCTGAACAAGCTGGGCCTGCTGGGCGGCGCCGGCGCGGTGGCGCTGACCTGGAACCAGGGCCTTCAGATCTTCGCGTCCTGCATGCCCATCGCCATCGTCGGCTGGATCTCCGCCATCTATCAGGGCAAGACCTCCGCGGCCTCCATCATGATGATCTCCAAGAAGCCTGAGGCCATGGGTAAGGCCATCATCCTCCCGGCCATGGTCGAGACCTACGCGGTGCTGGCCCTTCTTACAAGTATCCTGATGCTCATGGGAGTTCAGGTCGGTTAGGCGGGTGACGTTCAATGTCACTTGCTGATATCAAAGCGAAGATTCGTTCCGAGTCCCAGGCCCAGATCCAGGCCATCGAGTCGGAGAACGACGCGAAGGTCCGCGAGATCAACCAGAAGGTGAACGCGGAGGTCAAGGAGGTTCAGGACTCCTACGCTGCGCGCCTGGCCAGGGAGGAGCCGGAGGTCCTGCGGCGGCGGGAGATCGTTGCCGAGCTGGACGCGAAGAGGGTCGACCTCGGTACGCGCCAGCGCCTCATCGGTGAGGCCTTCGACGCCGCGCTGAAGCAGATGGTGGAGATGAGCCCCGACAAGTACGCCAAATTCGCCGAAAAGCTGATGAACGAGGCCGTCTCCACGGGGCATGAGACCGTTCTGGTTGGAAAGAACGAGAAAACACTGGACCAGAGGTGGCTGGATGGCTACAACGCCTCCCACCAGACCTCGCTGACGCTGTCCCCGGAGAAGCTGCCCATCGCGGGCGGGTTCGTGCTGAGGGATGAGAAGATCGACACCAACTGCTCCTGGGAGATGCTGATCGCTGACGCTCGCCCGGAGATCGAGTCCGAGGTCGTTAAGAGGCTGTTCTCCTGAGAGGAGGTGGCGTTTTGAGTTACGTGTACACCGTGGCCCGGCTTCGGGGCATGGAAAACCACATCCTGGACGCCGCCTTCTTCGCCCGGCTCATGGACAGCCCCACGGCCGACGAGGCCATGAAGGCGCTGGGAGAGACCTCCTACGCCCAGTGGCTCTCTGCCGGGGAGATGGGGTTCGACAAGGCCATCGACGCGGAGATCCTTGCCACGTGCCGGGAGCTGGGGCAGTTCGTTCCGGACCCGGAGCTCCTTGTCCTCTTCCGGATGCCCTACGACTTCCACAACGTGAAGGTGCTCCTGAAGAGCCTCTTCAAGGTGCGCGGCGGGGACCCGGACGGACGGCGGCACGATCTGCTGTCCCCCCTGGGGAATCTCTCCACGGAGGAGCTGACGGAGGCCATTGAGACGGAGGAGTACGGCGGGCTGCCCTACAAACTGGGCGACGTCATCCCCCAGTGCTGGGCGCTGTGGGATCAGACGAAGAACGCTCAGGCTGTGGAGCTGCTGCTGGATCACTGCCTCTTTGCGGCCATGCTGGACGTGGCGGAGAAGCTGGGCGTGCCCGACATCGTGATGTGGGTGCGTCACAAGATCGACGCGGAGAACCTGAAGAGCGCCATTCGTCTTGCGCGCATGAACTACGACCCGGCACGGGGGCTCCCCTTCTTCCATGAGGGCGGCACCTTCCGGGCGGCGGACGCGGCGCACCTGCTGGCCGAGCCGCAGGAGACCTGGGGCAAGCTCCTCTCCCACACGGATATTGGGGCTCTGTTGAATGCGCTTGCGGACACGGACATGCAGGCCGCGCTGTCTGACGTCTCGAAGTTGCTGGACGAGTACCTGATCCACACGCTGGAGGGCGCGCGCTATTCCATCGACGCCCCGGCCAACGTCCTGCTCTACCTTCTTATTAAGGAGGCAGAGGCCCGCAACCTGCGCATCGCGCTGGTGTGCGTGGCGGGAGGGCTCAACCGTGAGTTTGCGAGGAGGCTGCTGAGCCATGTCCGATAGCGCGAGCACGAACAAGACCCTGCCGATGGCGGCCATTGGCAGCTACGAGATGGTGCTTCCCTTCCAGGCTG
>JAEEGY010000252.1 GCA_016280565.1 Fretibacterium sp. | reverse complement strand
TTTCAGAATCAGCCCCTCGCCATAGGAGCCGCCCAGGACGAATCCCGCCTTGACGAACGATGGGACGATGGCCACCGCGTACGCGCCGCTCAGCGTTTGGGCCATGCTCTGCGCGTCCTTCTCGGAGGACATCTCCTTCAGCGCGGCCAGAGCTTCCTGAATAAGCCCCTCCGCCGTATCAGCACAGGAAACTCCTGCGCTCAAAGCCAGGATACTGAGCACCAGGGTCAGGGACAACGCACGAAAAAACGTCTTCAAAAAAAAGACCTCCTCAAAATAAATTACCTCAGATTCAGGCTTTTGACCAGCGGCTGTCCGTCTGGCCGAAAGCCGGTGCGTCCCGCACATTCTATGTTATTATATCAATAAGTAAGGTTATTGACACCAAACGGTTGAATAGGAGGTCCTTGTATTGTTCAAAAAAACGGCCGTTGCTTTCCTTGCCCTGCTGCTCATCTTCAGCGTGTCCCGGCAGGCGCGCGCAGAGCGGGCCCGCGCGCTCTTTATTGGGGATATCATGACCCATATACAACAGCTGGACGCCGCCGAACACAAGGAGAAGGGAGGCCGCAGATGGGACTTCGCCCCGCAGTTTCACCGGGTAAAGCCCCTCCTGGCGGATGCCTTCGTCATCGGCAACCTTGAGACGACCTTTTCCGGTGAGAAACGCCGCTACACGGGATATCCCGCATTCAATACGCCGGACTCCCTGACCGCGGCGCTCCGGGACCTGGACATCGATCTTCTGACCCTGGCGAACAATCACATTTTTGACCGGGGCGCCGCCGGAGCGCGCCGGACGGCGGAGGTCCTGACCCGCGAAGGCTTCCCCTGGGTTGGGTTGGGCTTTGACGATATCCCCGCCAACGACGCCGTCCTGCTGGAGGCGGAGGGGCTGCGCTGGGCCTTCGTCAGCCTCACCTACGGCAGCAACATCCTGCCCAAAAACAGCGACGTCCACCTCAACATCATCTCCAGAGCCGCCATCGCGGAGAGCCTGAAGCGCGCCAAAGCCCTGGACCCGGACGTCATCGTCGCCTGCTTCCACTGGGGCAACGAATATCATTACTCGCCCAGCGTCCACCAGAAGCAAGCCGCGGACCAGGCCCTGGCGGAGGGGGCAGACCTGGTGATCGGCACCCATCCCCACGTCCTCCAGCCCGTGGAGGTCCGCATGGGAAAGGATGGGGCTCCCAAAGCGATCGCCTGGTCCCTGGGGAACTTCGTCTCCTTCCAGCGCACCCTGCCGAGGGAGAGGACCTGCATCCTCTCCGCGGAGTTTGAGAAAGATGAAACAGGACGCGCGCGGCTGGTGAGGCTCGCGGCGGCGCCGCTCCAGGTGATCCTCATGCCGGGGCACCGTCCCAGGCCGCGCCGCACGGAGCCCGTCTACGCCGGAACAGGCGGGAATTTCAACCACTCCGGCCTGTCGAAATCCCAGCTGCAGTCGATACGCCAGGTTGGGAAGGCCGTCCTGGACTTCCTCGGAGCACAGGACGAGGTGGATGAACACGGCTTTTACACGCTCTGGTCCGCGGAGTCCCCGGATGTTTTGCCCCGCCCAAGGCGCAAATCCCCTCTGAACTGATGCTCGGAACAGGGCGGCGTCACCACTTTTTCCTTCTGTTTGGCCTCTGTCTTGCGATAGAGCTTTCAGGGGGACAAGGCATCCCCCTGAGCTTCAATGCGACCTGCCCCGCGGAGGCCGCCCGCATCGACTGGTTTTTACAGCCCGTCTGGGAGCAGGCCTCCCGCTTCAGCGAGGGGCGGGCCGCCGTGCGCTCCGGGGGGCTGTGGGGTTTTATCAATCCCGTGGGGCAATGGCTCGTTACACCGCGCTATGCCGATGCCTTCCCCTTTCACGACGGCCTGGCCGCCGTCGCCGTGGGAGAGGCTCCCTCACGCTGGGGGTTCGTCGATGGTCAGGGGCAGTTCGTCATTCCCCCGCAATTTGATTATGCGTCGCGCTTCAGCGAGGGCCTGGCCGCCGTCCTGTCCGGCGACCGCTGGGGGTACGTTGACAAACAGGGCAAACTCGTCATTGGCGCAGACTACGGCGTAGCCGGGGACTTTTATGAAGGACGGGCTGTCGTCGCGCTGGGGGGCGTCAGCTCCTTTATCGACAAAACCGGCCGGAGGGTCTTTGATATCTTCTTTGATCAGGCCAGCCCCCTCATCGAAGACCGGGCGGCGGTCACGGTGGCCGGGAAGATGGGCTTCATCGACGGAGAGGGGCGCATGGTCATCTCTCCGGACTTTCAGCCCATCCCCGGGGGCAGGGTGTTCAACGAGGGCCTGGCCGGGGTCGCCCTCCGGGGGCTGTGGGGGTTTATCAAGCTGGACGGGACCTGGTTCTTCGAGCCGGCCTGCGAGGCAGTGAAGGATTTTTCCGAGGGGCTGGGGGCAGTGCGCCGCGGTGGGCTGTGGGGCTTTATCTCCCTTACGGGCGAGCTGGTCATTCCCTGCGTCTTTGAGGACGTGATGCCCTTCTCCGAGGGAACGGCCTGCGCGAAGAGCGGGGGGCGGTGGGGTTACATTGACCGGCAGGGAGCCTGGATGTCGGATCCCTCCCTGCTGGAGGCCTGGCCCTTCCACGAGGGCCTGGCACCGGCCCGCAGCGCCTCAGGACAATGGGGTTACATGGGACGGAACATCGCTCCCCTCTTCGAGGGGCGGGCTTTTGACCACGCCGGCTCTTTTTCAGACGGCTTTGCCCTTGTGAAGGCGGGGGGGAGAGAGTTCTATATCAACGCTTCGGGACAGGAGGACGAAAAAGGGGCCCGGGTCCGCCGCCGGGGCGAACCGCCCGTCTCAACGTCCAGCGCGCCTGTCGTTCCCTTCCAGGCCGCCTCCGGGCTCTGGGGATATAAGCGGCAAAGCGACGATGTCATCCTCATTCCGCCCTTCCTGGAGCACGCGGAGGCCTTTCACGAGGGGCGCGCCGCCGTCTCCCTGGCCGGAAAGTGGTGGTACATTCCCCTCATAAATTAGGGGCCCTCCCGAAGGAGAGCCCCGGTCCGTCTCTTGACCGTTTACATTCCAGCCATCATGCCGAGGATCTTGGCCACGGCGAGGCCGCCGAACGTCCCGCAGATATAGCCCATCAGGGCCATCAGGACGCCGATGGGGACCAGCGTCTCCTTGTACGCCGCGGCGACGACCGGCGCGGCCGCCACAGCCCCGATGTTCGCCAGGCTCGCCGTCGCGCAGGTGCAGAGGTCGAGCCGGAACAGCTTCGCCAAAAGCATCATCAGGACGGCGTGCACCGCTAAGATAAAGAAGCCCGCCAGCAGGTAATACGGGGCGTCAGCCAGCTCCTTGAAGTTCGCGCGGGAGGCGATGAGGCAGATCATCAGGTAGAGCATGGACACGGAGACAGGTGAGCTGCCGGGCACCTCACCCAGCGGCGTCATGGCGCAGATGATGCCCAGGATCGTAGCAGTGATGATCGTCAGCGTGTTCGTGGAGAAGAAGTCGCTCTTGCCGAACATCTCAATGAGCTTAGGCGACAGAAAGGCCCCCAGGTACTCGGAGATCGCCGCGGCCATGAACCCAAGGCCAAACAGCAGCGCGATGTCCGCCGCCTCGATCTTCGTGCGGACCTTCTTCTGCGTTTCGGTCAGCCGGGTGCCAAGTTCGTCGATCAGCCGCGTGTCCGCTTTTGTCCAGCGGTTGAAGGCATAGGCCAGCGGCACCGTCCCCAGCAGCAGGATCACCCAGATGGAATAGTTGATGTTGTCGATAAGGATCGTATAGCCCATGGCGGAGTCGGGGATGTCCAGCGCTCCCTGCACCGCGACCATATTGGCCGTACCGCCGATCCAGCTCCCCGCCAGCGCGCCGAAGGTCTTTGCCGATTCCGGTGGGAAACCGTCCTTCATGAAGAAGAACATGACAATAAACCCCACCATGATGGTTAAGGTGGCGCAGAAGAAGCCCAGGAGCATCTTCGGCCCCATCTTCATGATCTTTACGATGTCGCACCGGAGGAGCATGACAAAGATCATCGCGGGGACGATATGCCCGCGCACTATCTGATAGGCCGTCTTTACATCGGCTCCGCCCCAGAGGTCAAAGGTCGCGAAGAGCATGCAGCCCAGGTAGAGGATGACGGGCGTTGGAACATAGGAGAAGAACGCTGTCTCCTTATACTTCCGTTCCAGGCTGGCCACAATGCCCGCAAAGAGCGTCAACGAAGCAATGTACATAAAACCGTTGGTTATCATCCAGAGCCCCTCCAATAAAGACAGGTTTAACGCACCAGCTCATGCCATTCCCCGCCATCGACGGGTTTGAGCCCCGGCGCGCCGCCAGCGGTATGACGTGTCCTTTATTATATTATAAACCACTCTTCCCTTCAAAGGGAAGTTTTTCCCTTCAATTCATTATACCGGATCTTTGCGGCAAAGACATGATTGGGGTCTCCGCGATCCC
>JAEEGY010000251.1 GCA_016280565.1 Fretibacterium sp. | reverse complement strand
ATGTTCTGATTGTGCGTCGACATCACGACCGTGACGCCAGCGGCATTGATAGCGAAGAGGATCTTCATAACGTCCGCTGCCGTGCGGTAGTCCAGGTTGCCCGTAGGCTCGTCGGCGATGAAGAGCGAGGGAGAGTTCGCCAGGGCCCGCGCAATGGCCACGCGCTGCTGCTCTCCGCCGGAGAGCTGGGCTGGTTTCATGAAGCGGCGGCGCCAGAGGCCCACCTGCTCAATGACTTCGTTCGTACGGTACGACACAATCTTCTGGGGAACAGCCATGGCCTCCATCACGAAGGCGATGTTCTCGTAGACGGTCAGGGTGGGGATCAGCTTGAAGTCCTGGGCCACCAGCCCCACGTCCCGCCGGTAATAGGGGATATCCGCCCGCCGCATCCCGCGCAGGTCGAAATTTCCCACAGAGACCATACCCCGCGTTGGGAGGAGCTCCCGCGTGATGAGCCGGAGAAACGTCGATTTCCCGGAACCTGTGGCTCCGATGACGTAGACGAATTCTCCCTTCTCGATCCTGAGGTTGATGTCCCTCAGGGCAATGATATCGGGATCAAAGACCTTGCTGACCCCGGAAAAAATAATCTTCACTCTGGGCTGCCCCCCTGCACCACACAAGTTCTATCATAATACCACAACACTCCCCACAATCACCCGCGGGGCGCAAGCGGGGCATAACGCGAGCGTTCCTCAAGGGCGCGCTCAACGTCGTGCTGTCCCCACAGGGCCAAGAGCACCTCATGGACGGGCAGTTTCCGTCTCTCCCGAAGCTCCGTCCAGAGCGCTGGAGGCACAAAGGCCCACACGAGGAAGCTGGCGGGCAGCGCGTCGCGGGAGGCGGGGGCCCCCTGCCGCCCAAAGCGGGCAAGAATCAGGTAGCCGGAGCGGGGGTTGAAGAGCAAAAGCGGGGATATCCTCTGCACCACCATGTGCTGGAGGTCCTCACGGGAGAAGGAGAGGGATTCTATCTCCTGGATATCCGCCTCACAGGGGAAGTCCTGGAGGGAGAACCAGACCCTCGGCCTGGGATCCTGGCCCTCAAACAGTCCCGGTCCCGCCTTGAGCCAGAGTTTCAGGCGTGCCGCCGCGTCGAACTCCCCATGAGCCAGGGCAAGGCGGACAGCCCAATAGGCCTTGAGGAGGACCTCATCCTCCTCCATACAGCGGGCAAAGATTTCCTCATCCTGAAAGGGGACTCCCTCAGCAAATACCGCGCGATCTTTCATGAAGCTCCGGAGGATGATCGCGGTGGACAGATGCTCCCCCGGCGGCGCCGTCTGCGACAGAAGCTCCTCCTTGAGACGTGACACCGTCTCGCCGGAAAGGTGGATGGAGGGCAGCTCGTCCTGGGAAAGGGGCAGTGCCTCCCCACTGTAAAGAAAGACCTCCTGTGGTTTTTCGCCCGGCCTGCCCCACACCCAGCGCTCGGAGCGTTCTCCGGCCCCCGCTGTCCCCAGAAGGTAACGGTTGTGCGGCAGGAGCAGGAGCACAGAAGGCCCCCCGGGGATGGGCACGGCTTCCGGCTGTACATTTTGCGGCAGTTTTGCCAGGGTTCCGTTAGTCATCAGTTCAAAGGTCAAAACGCAATCGCCTCGACACATCAAATTCAATTTCACCGGCGCGTCATTAACGTCCGTCTTAATATACCATAAATATACCATATCCCAATTCGTTTAAGTTCCACTAACAGCCTCTTTCAGGGGAGGGAAGGTGAATTCTGCCCCTCTGTCCGCAGTGCTTTCCCCTATTGACACAGGGGGAAAATTTCCCTAAGATATGTCTAAGATGAAGGATGGGGCGGAGGCGGCCTCACGATCAAAGCCACTGCGGCAAAATTTGACGAGCTGACCGCTCAGGCGGTCTGTTCCAGCTGTGGAAACACGGCGCTAAAGTTTTATGGCACCAAAAAATCTCAAGAAGGAAGGAAGGTGTTCAGACATGGGAAAACTGGCAGGAAAGAAGTTGTTGCTTCTCGGTGAGCGCGATGGCGTCCCCGGACCCGCCATGGAAGCATGTCTGAAGGACAGCGGCGCTGAGATCATCTTCTCAGCGACTGAGTGTTTTGTCTGAACCGCCGCGGGTGCGATGGACCTGCAGAACCAGCAGCGCGTTAAGGATGCTGGTGAGAAGTACGGGACGGACTGCGTTGTGATTCTTGGCTCCTCCGACGCTGAGGGCGCGGAGATTTACGCCGAGACGGTCACGGCAGGCGATCCGACTTTCGCAGGGCCCCTCGCCGGAGTCTCGTTGGGACTCCCTGTATATCACGTCTTTGATCCTGTGATCCGTGCCGAGTGCGATCCGGCAGCCTGGGAAGAGCAGATCAGCATGATGGAGATGGTACTTGACCCAGAGGCGCTGGCCGCCGCCGTTAAAGGTATGCGCGACCAGTACAGCAAGAACGCTATCGAGTAACGGAATT
>JAEEGY010000250.1 GCA_016280565.1 Fretibacterium sp. | reverse complement strand
TGGCCCGGACGACGCGGCCCAGTGCGCCGGAGAGCAGCAGCTCAAACTTTGCGATGAGCTCCACGGGCGAGGAGAAGGAGACGCCCCGCAGGGCGAGGTTCATCAGCGGCCTGACCGGTTCCGCGGCAGGGCTGGCCACGCCGGAGGCGGTCCCCGGCAGACGTTTGTTCAGGAGCGTCAGCCATTCTCCCTTTTTCCACTGGCTGTAATGACAATGAGGGAACCGCGCGCCGGGGGCAAGGTCAAGCTCACGTTCCACCTCTGTGAACTCTTCTTCGGTCATGTTCTCCGACTTTGAGAGGACGACCGTCCCCGCGGCCTTCACCTGGTCCTCAAAATACTCGGCGTAGTCCCGCCGCTGAATGCGGAAATGCTGGGCGTCTACGATCGTCACGGGCTCAAGGATGCCGATGTTCTCATAGCTGATCTTCCTCATGCTTTCGACGATGCGGCTGGGCAGAGCGACGCCGCTGGGCTCCACCAGAAGATAATCCGGGTTCAGGGCGTTGGCGATGGTCAGGACGGACATGGAAAAGTCCAGGTTCATGGAACAGCAGATGCAGCCCTCCGTCAGCTCCCAAACCTTCATCTCGGGGTTATCGTTCCGCAGGGCCCGGCTGTCGAGGTTGATGTTGCCAAACTCGTTTTCCACCACTACGAACTGCCGTTCCGTGGCGTGGGTCATGGCTTTGATGAAGCTGGTCTTCCCGGCACCCAGGAAGCCGCCGATAACAAGTATGTCCATTTTTAACCTCTAAAAAGGGAGCGCCCTCCCCAACATGAAAAGGGAGGACGCCCCGCCGTAAATGAATTCAAAAATTTACAGCACGACGACCGGCTTGATAAGGTCGGCTGGCTTGTTCTTCATGAGCAGCAGCGCGTCCTCGACGTGCTCAAAGCCCTTGAACGGGTGGGTGATGAGCTTCTTGACGTCCAGTTTGCCGCTGGAGACAAGGCTGCCGAGCTTCTCAAGGCGCAGACGTCCACCGGGCATAAGGCCGCCGCAGATGTTCTTGTTGGCCATACCGCAGCCCCACTCAGCGCGCGGGATGGTGACGTACTCGCCGCTGCCGAGGTAGTTGACGCTGCCGATGCGTCCGCCGGACTTCAGGCACTTGACCGCGGGCTCAAAGGTCTCGACGGTGCCGC
The DNA here is from genome assembly GCA_016280565.1 of Fretibacterium sp. Classification (GTDB taxonomy): domain Bacteria; phylum Synergistota; class Synergistia; order Synergistales; family Aminobacteriaceae; genus JAFUYV01. The sequence continues at coordinate 5,806 of JAEEGY010000250.1, read as the reverse complement.
CGGCGATGACGACCTTATCAACGCCCTTGCCGCCGGTCATCTTCATGACCTGCTCGTCGATGGGGCCATCCTTGTAGCCGATGAAGTCCGTCGCGCCATAGGCCTCCGCGACCTCGCGGCACTTCTTGCGGGTCCCGACGCAGATGATGCGGCTGGCACCACGCAGGGCCGTTCCGGCGACCGCCATCAGACCGACCGGCCCGATGCCGATAACGAGGACCGTGTCACCGAACTGGACGTCGGCCAGCTCAACGCCGTGGAAGCCCGTGGGCACCATGTCGGAGAGCATGCAGGCCTCCTCGGGGGAGATGCTGTCCGGAAGGTGGGCAAGGTTCGCGTCTGCCTCGTTGACATGGAAATACTCGCCGAAGACGCCGTCCTTGAAGTTGGAGAACTTCCAGCCCGCCAGCATACCGCCGGAGTGCTGGCCAAACCCGGCCTGAGCCTCAAGCGAACCCCAGTCCGGCGTGATGGCCGCGACCATGACCCTGTCGCCCTTCTTGAAGTCCTTCACCAGGGCCCCGACCTCGTCCACGACGCCGCAGCCCTCATGTCCAAGGATCATGTTGTGCCTGTCGCCGATCGCGCCCTCCCACACGGTGTGGACGTCGCTCGTGCAGGGGGAAAGAGCCAGGGGTTTGATGATGGCATCCATCGGCCCACAGGCGGGACGCTCCTTCTCGATCCATCCAGCCTCGCCAATCTTCAACATCGCGTAACCTTTCATGTTGCCAGCCTCCTTGATAAATTTGCGTTAGTATAGTCTGGAAAGGACAGTCAACTATACGGTAACTTAATTATATCATAATAGAACTTCTGTTTCCTGTGGTATAATTAGGTAAAATTTTCAAACATTTGGAGGGGAGAACCTTGAGCAGTAACGAGGCAACATTGGGCAAGCGTAGCGCGTTTGAGAAGTTCATCTACGCTATTGAGGTCATCGGCAACAAGTTCCCGCACCCGTTCTGGCTTTTCGTGGTGCTGTCGGTGATCTTGCTGGCGCTGTCGAGCTGGCTGGCCGGGACGCAGGTGACGTACATGGTCAGCAAGTCCGGGAAGGTGGAGGCTCAGACCGTGGCGGTGGTGAACCTGCTGTCCTATGACGCCATCCGGACGTTCTTCGCGGGCTTCGTCAAGACCTACGTGAACTTCGCGCCCCTGGGGCTGATCCTGACGATGATGCTGGGCATCGGCCTTGTGGAGCAGACGGGCATGATCTCCGCGCTGATGCGCAAGACCATCCTGGGCGCGCCCCGCATGCTGGTGACGGCGGTCATCGCGCTGGTGGGCATCAACGCCAACCTGGCTTCCGACGCGGGCATCATCTTCACGCCGGTCATTGCCGGAGCGGTGTTCAAGGCCCTGGGCCGTAACCCGTGGATCGGCGTCGCGGCGGGCTATGCGGCGGGCTGCGGCGGCTTCACGGCCAACCTGTTCATCGCCGGTACGGACGCTCTGCTGTCCGGCATCACGACCACGGCCATCCAGGGCGTGCCCTACATCCCGGCGGAAACCCCCACGCACCCCCTCATCAACTGGTACTTCATGATGGCCGGGACGTTTGTCCTGACCTTCCTGACGGTGTGGGTCACGGAGCATTACATCGTCAAGATGCTGGGCGACAACGACACCGGTCTGGACGCTGAGGCCCTGAAGGAGCACGCCGTCACCCCGGCGGAAAACCGCGGCCTGCTGTTCGCGCTGCTGGCGCTCATCGCCTACATCGCACTCATCGTTTGGGCGACGTACCCGGAGGGCTCCCTGTTCCGCAACCCGGCGGACGGCGCCATCCTGCCGCGCTCGCCGCTGCTGTCCAGCGTCATGCCCATCCTGTTTGGGCTGTTCTTCGTGGTCGGCACGGCCTACGGCATCGGTGCGGGCGTGATCAGGAAGGGTGAGGATGTGCCGAAGCTGATGTCCAAGGGCCTGGTGGGCAGCACGGGCTTCATGGTGGTGGTGCTCCCCGCGTCGCTGTTCGTGGAGCTGTTCCGCATGAGCCACTTTGACACCATCCTGTCCGTGAGCGGCGCGGAGCTCCTGAAGAGCATGAACCTGGGCGGCATTCCGCTGCTGATCCTGTTCATCCTCCTGGTGACGTTCCTCAACATGTTCATGATCAGCGGCTCGGCCAAGTGGCTCATCCTGGCGCCCATCTTCGTCCCGATGTTTGCGGGCGTGGGCTTCTCACCGGCTCTGACCCAGGTGGCCTACCGCATCGGGGATTCCACCACGAACATCGTCTCCCCGCTGTCCTACTACCTGCCGGTCATGATCGGACTTTTGGAGCAGTATAAGCCGAAGGAGGACACGAAGGTCGGCATCGGCACGGTCATCTCCATGGCTATGCCGTATTCCATCTTCTACCTCATCGGTTTCACGACGCTCCTGGTGGTGTGGTATCTGTTGGGTCTGCCTCTGGGCCCGGCGACGCCTGTGGTCCTTTAAGACGTATCCAGGGTGTAAAAGCCGCCCTCCCCGTAAGCAGGGGAGGGCGGTTATTGTATTTTTGATTTGTTTTGTTGTACAATATATTAAAATCCGCCTAATGGCGGAGCAGTTACAAGGAATGGAGAGTTCGGTCGGATATGAGAAAGAATTTGGGGCATTCACTTCTCGCCCTCCTGTTGGCTGCCGTGTTGGGAACGGGGCTTGTCATGGGGGCAGACGCGGCGATGAGCGCAAGGTCATCCCGGCGTCGGAGGAATGTCCTGCCCGTTGGCTGGATGTACGACATGAGATATACGGTGTGGCGCACCCGGAATGGACTGTCCGCAACGCCCCAGACATGGAAGAAGTACGCCCGTGAAAGGGACCGCTTTACGCGGCGGGATCGGGGGATCTACTCCCCCCTCCTGGATACGCTGGACGGCGCGGTCGAGGATATCTCGGCGATCATTGAAGCTCAGGGAAGCGCTTTGCTCCCCTGACCCCTCTGCCTGGAGGGACGCATCCAGTAAAAAACCTCCTCCCCGCCTTCTGCCCTGGCTGGAGCGGAAAAGGAACTGACAGAGGCAAAGAATGACGGCATTGATATTGGCCGCCAAGACGGCATCAGCATTGGCCGCAACCAGGAGCGGGAACTCATTATGGAACGTCTGATTGCCGGGGGCATCAGCCCGAAGCAGGCCGCCGCCTTCACCAGCCTGAGCGTCTGATTTAACGTAACCCACCCCACCCCCGCAAGGGGGGCGTTTTCATATCTAATGCGGGGGAGGTAGGCATGTAACCTGAGGCGCGTCGGAAAGGTTCCCTCTGTCTTCCCTATATTTCCCCTGATATGATACAATAACAAACTGTAGCCCCGCAGGGGGCTCAGGTAAACTTGACCTCAGAGATGAGCGACAGGAGGAATTTGGAGTGCGTATTTTGTTGTCAGGGTTACATATTGTCATCTCCATCTTGCTGATGATCGTGGTCCTGGCCCAGCAGCGCAAGCAGGGCGGCTTCTCCGGCGTGTTTGGGGGCGGCACACAGGCCGACGCAGGCCAGTGGCAGCGCTTCTCCGGCATGACGAAGGTGACGATCGTGCTGGCCGTGGCTTTCATGGTCACGTCAGTCTGCCTTGTCCTTTTAAGCTAAGGAGGCCTCAGGCGTGTTAAACTCCCTTAAGGAGGCGACGGCCCTCAAGGTGGAGCAGGGGCGTTTTCTGAGCGCCACTCACGAGGAGATCCGGTCAGGAGCAACAACGGACATCTACTTCGTCAACACCCGCGATGTGCTGCGCTCTGTGGGACTGCTGGACACCCCCGTGACGGCGGAGATATTCACCCGCTCCACCGGGCTTTTTGCCGGCATAAAGGAAGTCATGGAGCTCCTGCGCGGCCTTCCCGTCCAGGTGGAGGCCCTGCCGGAGGGCGAGCCCTTCACCCCCAAGGAGACGGTGGTCCGCATCCGCGGCTCTTACGGCGCGTTTGGCGTCTATGAGACGGTGCTGCTGGGCATCCTGTCCAGCTCCTGCGCGTGGGCCACAGCGGCCCGCGAGTGTGTGGACGCGGCCGCGGGGAAGCCGGTGCTCTGCTTCGGGGCGCGGCACCTTCACCCCGCCGTGGCGCCGGTGATGGAATCCATCGCGGTGCAGGTGGGACATTGTGCCGGGGCAAGCTGCATCCTGGGCGCAAAGCTGTGCGGCCGGGAACCCTCCGGGACCATTCCCCACGCGGCGGTCCTCATCGTTGGGGACACGGTGAAGCTGGCCCAGGCCTATGACAGCACACTGCCGGACGGGATCGGGCGCATCTTCCTTGTGGACACGTTTAAGGACGAGTGCGAGGAGGCACTGCGTCTGGCGAATGCCCTGAGCGACCGTCTGGGAGCCGTGAGGCTGGACACCCCCGGCGAGCGCGGCGGCGTCACCGTTGAGCTGGTGCGCGAGATGCGCTGGCGTCTTGACCAGGCGGGCTTTAACAAGGTGAAGATCGTGGTCTCCGGCGGGCTGAACCCGGCCCGTATCGCTGAGCTCTCCGCCGTGGGGGCAGACGTGTTCGGCGTGGGGAGCTACATCGCCCATGCTGTCCCCATGGACATGACGATGGACCTGAAGGAGGTCAACGGCAAGCCTCTGGCGAAGCGCGGAAGGCTGCCGGGGATACTTGAAAATAAACGCCTTGTTCGTATACAATAGACACTCGTGAGGATTGCGCCGTGACCGTGAGGCGGCGCGCTTCCTTTTTGTCCGGGCCCCCCTGCCACAGGTCCGGGGAAGGATGGCGAGCGTGCCGTTTGGAGGTTGAGCGTGTCCTTATTGAGCTATAAACGAGCGCAAGCATAACGTCTCGCCCTGAGGGGCGATGTTGAGGAGGAAACAAGATGGTAGGCAGCAGTTCCTACCTGGTCAAGCCGGGTCAGGTGGAGAGAAAATGGTATGTTATTGACGCGACGGACAGGCCCATCGGGCGTCTGGCCGCGGCGGTTGCCCGTATCCTGACGGGCAAGAACAAGCCGACGTACACGCCGCACGTGGACACGGGCGACTATGTGATCATTGTGAACGCGGAGAAGGTCAGGCTGACGGGGCACAAGGCGTCCCAGTCTCACTGGCACTATCACACAGGGCATCCGGGCGGATACCGCGCCATTCCCTGGGGCCGCGCGCTTGAGGATAAGCCGGAGTTCCTGTTCGAGCACGTCGTGCGGGGGATGCTTCCCAGAAACCGTCTGAAGTACGCGAGCAAACTCAAGGTCTATGCGGGCCCCAGCCATCCCCATGCGGCGCAGGCTCCTGAGACCCTTGACATTTAGTTTTTGAACAGGAGGATATCCGATGGACAGCACTTTCAGTTGGGGAACCGGCCGCCGCAAGAACGCCCTGGCACGCGTCAGGCTCTGCCCGGGCAGCGGCGAGTTGAAGATCAATGACCGCACGGTGGAGGAGTACTTCCCGCGCATGGTATGGCAGGCCCAGGTGATGCAGTCCCTGAAGGTCGCCGGGCTGGAGGGCAAGGTCGACGTGTTCGTCAACGCCTCCGGCGGCGGGCTGACCGGCCAGGCCGGAGCGGTGAGGATGGGCATCGCCCGCGCCCTCATCAAGATGAACCCGGACCTGCGCCCCGCCCTGAAGAAGGAAGGGCTTCTGACCCGCGACCCGCGTATGGTCGAGCGCAAGAAGTTTGGTCAGAAGGGCGCCCGCGGCAAGAGGCAGTTCTCGAAGCGTTAAACCGCGACCGGCGTTCAGTTGGGAGAAACTTGCCATTATGGGGATGCCTTTCGGGGCATCCCCTTTTTTTGCGGATACTGTAAAATAGTCCTATAACGGCGGGGAGGTCCCCCCGCCTTCAGCGACAGGAGAGAGGTAAAAGAATGAAAAAAG
>JAEEGY010000249.1 GCA_016280565.1 Fretibacterium sp. | reverse complement strand
GTCCTTCATCTGCTATCGCTCTTCACGATTTTACCCGTGCTGATGCACGCCGTGGGGTTGCCGTTCAATTACGCTCAGACGCTGGCGACTCAGGCCATCTTCATGTTCATCCTCTACTTCGTCCCCACCCCCGGCGGCAGCGGCGTGGCGGAAGGTGGCGGCGCGCTGCTCTACAGCACGCTCATGCCCGCGCACATGGCCGGGGTGATGGCGGTCATCTGCCGCTTCTTCACGGACTACCTCTCCATCTTCATGGGGATTGTCGTGGTCATCCGCATGCTGGGCTGGGGCGTCTCGGAGAATCTTCACAAGGGCGCAGCCCCGGAGACTGAGGCCCTTAAGGAAGAAGGCCCGGCAGCCGAGGAAGGAAAATGAGCGCCCGCCGGAGCTTCAATAATCTTGGGGCCTGGGCTTTCAAAATGCGGGGGGGGCTTTGGACGCTCCTCTTTGTCCTGATCCTCATCCTTGCCCGGCCCACGTCGCGCTCGCTGTGCACCGGGCTGGTTTTCGTCGTGCTGGGGCAGCTCTGGCGCTTCTGGGCCGCGGGGTCCATTGGGCGTTACCGCGGCGAGTCTGTGGGAGCGGAGCGGCTGGCAACCTGGGGGCCCTACGCGCTGATGCGCAACCCCCTGTACTTTGGCAACGGGCTTATCGGCCTGGGCTGGGCGGTCATGGCGGGGCTCTGGGCCGTCCTCCTCTTCGCCGTGGGGTTCATCGTTCTCTATGGACTGATCATCATCCCCTGCGAGGAGGCGTTCCTCCTCGAGAAGTTTGGGGAAGAGTACCGCGCTTACCGGAGGACGACGGGGATGTTCTATCCCCGCCGGGAGGGACTGTCCTCACTGGCTGAACGCCTTCGGGGGCCTTTTAGCACGGAGGTCCTGTGGCGGAGCGAGAGCCATACCGTCCTCTCGACGGTGGTTGGGACCGGCCTCATCGCGCTGAAGTTCATGCTTTAAGTCCCTATCATTTGGAGGCTCCTTAGAGGGGGCGTCATCTGTGCTATACTTAATAAATATGGGCGCCGCCAAGCCGCGGTGTTCAAGTCATTGAAGAACGGCAAGTCCGGGGAGGAAAACATGAATCACGAACAGGACATGTCCTCGCAGGAAAAGGGAGACGGCCTCACCATCAACGACCTCCTGTCGGCGATCTCCGAGACCGAATACCCGCAGTATATTTTAGACGCGCTGGCCCAGATCCAGGGCTGGATGAGGGAGACGGTCAACGCTCCGGCCGAGAAGGGGATGGACCCCTTTACTGCTCTGTTTGAGGACGGCGGAGAGGAGGATGAGGGCGAGGGCATTGACGCGCTCTTTGCGCGGCTGGGGGAGCTGGAGGAGCAGGTGGACCTGATCCCCAACATTCGCCGGCCCGAGGGGCGGCCTGACGTTGTCGTCGTTAGCCTCACGCCCCCTGACTATGAGAGCGGCCTCCGCACGGCCATCGACTACGCGGCGGTCTTCAACCGTCCCAACTGCAAGCGTGTGTGGATCATCAGCGACACTTTCATCTTTGACGACGTTGTGCGTTACGCTGCGCACGTTGACGCGCTAGCCAACCAGGGGATCACGCTGCGGTTCATCCTCGTTACGCCCTGGGGCTGGGTGGAGCTGCCCCTGAGCGGCGCGACGGCCTCAAAGCGGCAGTTCATGTGGCGCGCGCCGTATGAGGAGCGTTCAGGCAAGGGTAGCCGGGGGAAAGGGAAGTAGAAAAACGGGCTCATGTCTCGCTGATCGTGCAAAACGCCGGGAGGGTACAGCCCTCTCGGCGTTATACTGCATAAGGATATTTATCCATGTATCCTCAGATTTGCGTCAAATCAGCAGCCCTATCCAGCGCACGGCCAACGCGGCCAGCCACGCTATCGCGCACTGCCAGAGGACGACCCCGGCCGCCCACCGGGTGCCCAGTTCCCTCCGTATGGAGGCCACCGCCGCGACGCAGGGCGTGTAAAGCAGGCTGAAAACCAGCAGGGATGCCGCCGCCAGTGGGGTCAGCGCCGCGTTCACTCCCTGTCCAAACAAAATCTCGAGGGTGGAGACAACGCTCTCCTTCGCCATAACGCCGCTGATGAGGGAGGTGCAGATGCGCCAGTCCCCCAGCCCCAGCGGACGGAGCAGCGGAGACAGGAGTCCGGCCAGCATCGCCAAAATACTGTCCTGAGAATTTTCGACAAAATTAAAGCGCAGGTCGAAGCTCTGCAGGAACCAGACCAGCACTGTCGCCACAAAGATGACCGTAAAAGCCCGCTGGAGGAAATCTTTAGCCTTGTCCCACATGAGCTGGGAGACGTTCTTTACCCCCGGCATCCGGTAGTTCGGCAGCTCCATGACGAAGGGTACAGCCTCGCCGCGGAACAGAGTTTTTCGGTAGAGCAGCGCCACCGCTATCCCCATGGCGATGCCCAGCAGATACAGCCCCGACATGACAAGCCCGCTGTACTCCGGGAAGAAGGCACTGGCAAAGAAGGCGTAGATGGGCAGTTTTGCAGTGCAGCTCATGAAGGGGGTCAGCAGGATGGTCATGCGGCGATCCCTTTCACTGGGCAGGGTGCGCGTCGCCATCACCGCAGGGACCGTGCAGCCAAAGCCGATCAGCATGGGCACGATGCTGCGCCCCGACAGGCCGATACGACGAAGCAGCTTGTCCATAAAGAACGCG
>JAEEGY010000248.1 GCA_016280565.1 Fretibacterium sp. | reverse complement strand
TCCGAGACGCCCCAGCCCAGCATGCGGATAACCACGACGATCCCCATGAAGATGGAGATGTAGTCCGTGAAGAAGCGGCAGATGACCGCCATCACCCCTGCCATGTGCGCGGGCATGAGCGTACTGTAGAGCAGCGCGCCGCCTCCCTCCGCCACACCGCTGCCGCCGGGGGTGGGAACGAAGTAAAGGATGAACATGAAGATGGCCTGAGTCGCCAGTGTCTGAGCGTAATTGAACGGCAACCCCACGGCGTGCATCAGCACGGGTAAAATCGTGAAGAGCGATAGCAGATGAAGGACAGAAAGCACGGCCGACAGCGCCAGCCAGCCTTTCCCCGTGTGAAACGCCAGCTTGAAATTCAGAAGATAGTTCTCCATTTCACGATCCAGCCAGTTGACACAGGCATCGACCGTGTCCCTGGAGCGGATGAGCTTCAGCTTGTGCAGCCACATAAGAAAGATATACCCCAGCTTTTTAAAGAGGCCGGAGCAGAGGATCGTAAAGAGGATGAAGGCCCATAAGAGCCCGATGACAACAAAGACGTAGTAGGTGAGCCCCTTTAAAAAGAAGCTCTTATCGAACATCTCCGGATCCCAGAGGAGCGCTGCCGGCACAGAGAGGCTGAGGATCATGATGGTCAGCATCGTACGGATGAGCGTGATGGCGATTCCCTTGCCGACGGGGATGCCCTTCTTATAGAGGACGTAGACCTGGAAGGGGCCGCCGCCGCTCTGCATGGGGGTCACCGCGCTGCCAAAGTAGTTGAGCCACGTCAGGACGACCCCCAGCCGGAAGGAGACGTACTCCCCCGCCGAGCGGGCAAGGAAGCAGAACCGCCCCGCGTCGCAGGCCCACGCCAGGCAAACGATGCCCAGCGCCACCAGCAGCATGGACTTGTCTGCGGCCCAAAGGGAGTCCAGGGTCTCCTGGGTCACGCTCTGGGCGACAGTGACCGCGCCGGCGCCAAACGCCAGCAGGATAAAGATGATAAGACCTTTTCTAAGGGACAAAACCGTTTTCCTCCTCTACTGTAAGCCGGCGCGCAGGCCGGAGAGATCCTTCACCCTTTGAGCCAGGGTCCTGACGCTGGGAAGGAGTTCCCACCTCAACGTCAGCGCCATCGCCGCAAAGTTCCCCTCATCCGCCAGGCGCACCAAAAGTCTCAGCGTCTCAAGGATTTTTCCCTTCATCGCAGCCTCCTCGTCAACACGAACAGGCACCGGCATAAAGGGACGGCACCGGTCATAGATGCCAATGAGCCAGCCCAGGCCGTCAAAGAGCTGAGACAACGTGGGGAGCGCTTTTCCTGCCTCTCCACGCTCAAACTGCGCGGCGATCTCCTCAGTCCCCGACGTCAGTTTTTGCGAGTATTCGACGGCCGTGTCCAGGCTCTCGCGCAGCAGGGTCCGCAGGGGCGTCAGTGTAAAAGCAGCTGTGTGCCCTGATTTATTGCCCGTCATGAGGCCCAGGGAACGAAAGGCTTCCGCGTCCACCGTCATGCCGTCGATGCGGATATCCGCAACGACACGCCCGGAGCACGCCGCCTCCTCCTCCACCGCCTTTAATATTTCATCCGGTGAGGTCAGAAGGGAGAGGTCCTTTCGCTGCTGATCGTCCACCCATATCTTCATGACGGCCCTCCATGATTTTCAACATCTTTTTTATTTTAACACAAGCCCCGGCCGCCCGGGGGCTTTCTCCGCCCCTCTAAACTCTGCGCTGCATCCTTCCGATACTGCAAACAGGATGATACGCCCTTAGTGGCTGCCCCCATGCCCCTCCGGGGTACAGGCAGGGGGCTTACTGGGGAACAGGAGGTTTTTTTCATGGCAGATATGACCGTATCCGGCATTGTCTCTGGAATGGACTGGGAGGGCATGATCACCCAGTTGGTGGAAAATGCCCAGAAGCCCGCCAAGGTCCAGATGAACAAGCGGACGAACCTGACGAACAAGAAGGCACTGTTTCAGGAGATGCAGGAGCTGACGGAGAAGATCCAGAGCTCCCTCACTACATTGCGCCTGTCTTCCACTTATGAGGCCAAGAAGATCGCCCTCGACCGCGTGGACAGCAGCGCATCGGCCAAGGGCGTGCTGACCGCGAAGGTAAACGCTGACGCCAAGCCCGGCGTTTACAACGTCGAGGTGAAGCAGCTTGCCAAGGCCCAGACGATTCGCTCCAACCAGCTCACCGCCGAGATCGGCACGGAGGCCCTGAGCGGAGCTCAAACCTCCACGCTGTGGATCAGCAACATGGGCCAGAAGGTGGGCGTTGAGGTCAAGGCCACCGACACGCTGAAAGAGCTAGCCAGCCGCATCAATAACACCATCAAGACCCTCAGCACGCCTCTGAACCTCACCGCCTCCGTGGTGGACAACCGGCTCATCTTCAAGAGCGACAACACCGGCCTGCCGAAGAGCACGTCCACGGAGACCACCACCTATAAGGCGGGTCAGAACACGGCGCTGAAGGACATAACGGTGAGCCTGGACACCCTCAAGGACGGCGACATCGTCATCAAGGACGCCAGCGGAAACAAGTGGACGAACGGCAAGGACTTTGACATCGTTCAGGGGGCCAGCGGCAATGAGGTCCGCTGGCGCACGAACGAGGCCAACACCATTCCCACAACCTACAGCTACACCGCGAAATACAAGGCGGCAGTGAATGATGTGTACACACAGCCAGACGTTCCCCGCAGCTTCTCCGTCAGTGTGGATTCCAATGTGCTGGATTTCACTACCAAGGGCACTCTCACCGACCGGATGACCATCACGGACAGCGCCAGTTTTACTTATAAATATGGCGAGGACTTTGAGGTCAGCGGCACGTCTATTCGCTGGCTGTCAGGAAAGGGCCCGGAGGCGGGCACGTCCTACTCGGTGACCTACAAGGCCGATGGGGACGAGACCTTTGACATCGCCATGACCCGGGGCAGTACGGACACGTTGAAAAAAACGCTGACGTATTCGGACGTGTCGGGGCATTTCGATGACTTCTCCATCGAAGCTGGAGGTACGAGCTACACTTACGGCACGGACTTTACGATTGGAAATGCTGACGGCACACCTGACGGCACGCCTACAGTCGTTTGGTTTCGCGAAGATGGTCTTCCGGCAGCCGGCACGGAATATACCGTGACCTACAACGCAGACGGGAAGACCTTCACAGAAGAGC
>JAEEGY010000247.1 GCA_016280565.1 Fretibacterium sp. | reverse complement strand
GCAACGGACGGGTCAATGTCCGCGCAGGTCTTGGCCAGGCGCTGGTGCAGGCTGTCCATGAAGCTGATTTTCGCCGTGGTCTTTGTCTCGCTCGTAACTCTCACCTCCTTTCGCTCCAATCCTCATGCCTCACTCATTAGAGAGCTCGACGGTCTCCTCTCGGATTGAAGCTCAGGGGGATACTGCCCCCCTGAACCCCCCGACTCGACCGTCTTACTCATTAGAGAGCTCGACAGTCTCCGTCTTGGTGATCGTCAGCACGGGATGGGCCACGCACGCGGCCAGCAGAGACGCCACGTTATAGAGCTTCGTGTCGTCCGCCCCGGCCCGGAGGCCGTTGATGCTGACGTTCCCCTTGACTAACCTTCCGTTGCTGTCCTGCCCCTTGTTGGTAACAAGGGACGCCTTGCAACTCACCGGCGTTGTCATAATCATGGTCTTCACCTCCTTTCCGGGGGTGGGTGTTTTCGTCCCCCTCCACTCCCTACTGGACAAAAAGAGGGCGGGTGGTCCAACTAATCCACAAGGTCCTTCAGCCGTTCCCGGAGCCGGGTCTTCGTCCTTTCCCACTGACGCTTGAAGGTGGAACGGGCCATGTTCAGCGCGGCGGCGGCCTCCCGCTCGGAGTGGTCCATCAGCAGCCCGCAGATACAGCGGCCCTCCGGGTCCAGCTCGTCCAGCTCCTGATAGAGGAGCTCCAGCATGGCGCGGTCGATGGTGATGGACTCCGGCGAGGGGGCGTCGTCCATGAGCGTGTCGCCGACGGTGAGGTCCTCAGCCGTGCCGGCCGGGGTGTCCAGGGAGATCAGGTCTCCGTCCGTCCGGTACTGACAGATGGGGCAGTCCGCGTCGCAAGCCCACAGTTTTGACCGGGGGCAGACGCACCGCCCCAGCCTCTGCATCTGCTTCTGGGTCCGCCAGATGGGCGGGTACAGCTCGCAATAGAGCTCCTGGCTGATGGGGATAAGGGTGACTTTTCGGGGGTCCTCCGCGTCGCGGAGGGGGTAGAGGCGCTGCACGCCCTTGTCGTTGATAATGCTGTTGTTCATCCTGCGTCCTTTCTGCGGACGCTTGCGGCAAGGGATGTTCAGCGGACGCCACGAACAGCACGGTGTCCCTGCGGTATCCTCTGAAAAAATTATTTTCTTTTTTCAAAAGATATCGCATGAACATCCGTTGCCGTTCGCGACCGGCTTCAGATATTATTTTTTTGTTAAATAACCTTTCACTGCAATAAAAAAAAGACCGGGGCGAATGTCCTCACACGCCCTCACTCTGGCGTGTAAAGCATTCTGCCCCGGCCTCGTCCTCTGTTAACGGCTGCGCGCGATCGGCAGGTATTCAGTTGACCGCCAAGACTGGCCACCTACCCGATGCGGTGATGGCCGAGTTGCTCAGCGATTGTCTACGGGCCCCGCTGCAGAGCCCGTGCTCTACTTAAAAACGATATGGTCGACGGCTTTGCCCGCAACGTCTTCCACGATCTCTTCAATCGTCATGAAATCCACTTTTCTCCCTCGTTCAACGATCATCATCGGTATCCCTTTGACGATCACCCTGTCGCCATAGCGCAGCCCCGTGCGCCTTGTCCTGAGATTTCCGGTTTTCACCGGCTGCGCGTTTCTCAGGAATTTTTCCCTCACCCAGTCCTTCCGCCCATTTGCTAAGTTCATCCTCAGCCTCCTGTGCTCAAAAAATGTATTGTGAATTTTATAGTATTCCGGGGAGTGTGTCAAGAAGACAATGATATTCATAGTTAAATTTAACATTTAGCCCTTGCCTCGGCCCATGAGATAGTGTAAAATGATTCGCCAGGAGGATGATCGTTATGGACTTTGGGCGCAAGATCAGGAAGCTCAGGAAAGACAAAAACATGAATCAACAGGATCTGGCCCATGCACTGGGCCTGCACCTGAACACGATCAGCCATTGGGAGAACCTTGAGTTTCCCTTTGCGGATGAAAAAAAGCTCTCCCGGCTTGCGGAGGTGCTGGGGACCACGGTCCCTTATCTGCAGGGGGAGGAGGCGGCCCGTCCGGAGGCGGCGGATGACGCCGGGGCTCCGCACATCAGCAAAGCCACGCTGGACCTGGAAGCCATCATGAAGGACCTGGTCTACAAATACCCCGACCTGGCCATCGGCTTCCGCGACACCCGCGAAAACTGGGAGACCCTGCCCGAGAACGACAAGGAATCCATCGCGGATGCCCTGATGCTGGCCTTCGGCCCCGACGGCTATGTCCCCCGACGGCTCAGAAAAGAAGGCCGGCATGGGAAGGTGTGACCCATGCAACCCATGCAGCCAAGGATCGAGGCCCGAAAACTGCTCCAAAACCTCAATATTCGCAATTTACCTGTGAATATGACGGGGGTGTGCAACGCTCTGGGCATAGATATTTTCTATGACTCCATGGTGGGGCTGGACGGCTATTTTATCCAAAACCAAGAGAAGCGAAAATACCTCATCATCGTGGGGGACTCCGTGGGGCTGTGCCGCCAGCGTTTCAGCATCGCCCACGAGCTGGGCCACATCCGGCTGCACCACGGGCGCGTGGGCTTTTCCGTTGCGGGGAAGGTCACCCGTTCCCCTCAGCTGGAGGCCAACGCCAATATGTTCGCCTCAGAGCTCCTCATGCCAAAGATTTTTCTGCAGCGGTTTGGCTATCTTGAGCCGGAAAAAATCGCGGATATCTGCCAGGTCTCGCTGGAGACCGCCGTCATCCGGGCAAGGGAAATGGGTTGGGGGGGGTAAATACGAATGAGCGATTATAAGCCACCTTTTCACATGATGGACGGAATGACTTCCCTGATCGCAGAGATCAGCGAGCAGGTGGGGCGTATCACTGTTTTGCAGGAGGGGACGCTCAGCCCTCACCTGCAAAGCATCCGCCAAAATTTGGAGCCGGATGTCATCACCTCCAACTGGAGCCCTTGTCCATCCATTAGGATATAACGCTTGTCCCGTGCTTTCGCCTTTCTCACCATCACGTCAGTCAACGCCGCCTGCTTCATTCCTCTATCCCTCCCCAGCGGCTCGCACAAAACAGGCAAATTCAACCCTTTGTGAAAAGGCACAAAAAAACGGTGATTCCCCTCTCGTGTGTCTTTTTGTGTGTCTTTTGTGTGTTGTTTTGAGTATATACCAGTATATCCACATTGACAATTAAGAAACAAAAATCCCGCTTCTCAGCGGGGTTTGTTTATGCCATTCACTATGGGTCGATAAAAAAATGGCGGTCCCAGCGGGGTTCGAACCCGCGTCGCAGCCTTGAAAGGGCTGTGTCCTAGACCTCTGGACGATGGGACCACTGATATGAGAATGGTGAGCCGTGCGGGACTTGAACCCGCGACACCCGGATTAAAAGTCCGGTGCTCTACCAACTGAGCTAACGGCTCAAAG
>JAEEGY010000246.1 GCA_016280565.1 Fretibacterium sp. | reverse complement strand
GAGGGAGTGGTTTCCGTCCCCTACGGCAAAGGGTAGGGAGGCGTGACGCCGGGTGTAGCTATCCAGCCGCCGGTCAAGGCTTTGGGCTTCCTCTCCCTCCACCAGCCAGCCGCTCACGTGCCCGCCGCCCATCATCAGCTCAACGCTGTAAAGCTGGGGCAGGTGGTCCTTGGCCTGGGCAAGGGGCTCAATGAGGGTCTGTTCCGCGTCGTCGCAGAGCAGGAGCACATGGGGCAGCTCCAGGGGCGCGCCCTCCCTCACCGCCCGACGCGGGGGAATGCGTTCCACCACCGTCCGCTCCGTGGCGCGGATAGGGGAGGAGGAGCCCTCGGAGTAGTCGTACCCCTCCAGGTCCACAGCGCCCACCAGCCCCCGGCGGACGGAGCCGTCCATTTGAGTTCGCTCAACGTAAACGTAGCTGTTTCGATACTCGCGGAAGAGGCCCTTTT
The DNA here is from genome assembly GCA_016280565.1 of Fretibacterium sp. Classification (GTDB taxonomy): domain Bacteria; phylum Synergistota; class Synergistia; order Synergistales; family Aminobacteriaceae; genus JAFUYV01. The sequence continues at coordinate 5,764 of JAEEGY010000246.1, read as the reverse complement.
CCAGATACTCCCTCATCGCGGCGTGAATGGCCGCCACCCGCGCGGGGGGGGCGGGAAGCTCCGCCTCCGGCAGGATGAGGTGATATGACGAGGGGATGTCGCCGACTTTTTCCCGAACCTCGTCCCAGTACTCCGGCTGGGAGGTGAACTGGTCGCACGCAATGACAGGCCACAGGGTCATGTCCTTTACGTTGGGAAGCAGGATATCCGCAGATTGAAACAGACTCATCTTTGACGTCCCCTTGTTCCTGAAGTCAGTTAAATATTCTCCGCAACGCGGCGGACGCGAAGGACGCCGCCGATCTCCCGAAGACGCTCCACCGTGTCCCGCGGCATGGGGTGCGAAATGTCCAGCAGAGTGTAGGCGTACTGCCCGCGGGCTTTGTTGGACAGGTTCTCGATGTTGAGCCCGTTGGAGCCGAAGAAGGCCGTGATCTGCGACAGCATATTGGGCACGTTCCGGTGGAGGATGGCGACCCGCGCCTCCGTCTCACAGACGCCGGCGTTCAGGTCAGGATAGTTGACGGAGTGGGTGATGTTGCCGTTGTCCAGGTAGTCCTGAAGCTCCTCTGCTGCCATGATGGCGCAGTTCTCCTCCGCCTCCTCCGTGGAGGCTCCAAGGTGCGGCAGGACGATGGCGTTCTCCAGCGCGGCGCTCAGGGGATTGGGAAAATCGGACACGTAGCGCGCCACCTTGCCGGAGCGCAGAGCCGCCCCCATCGCCTCCTCGTCCACCAGGACGTCCCGGGCGAAGTTCAGGACCCGCACGCCGTCCCGCATCCGCGCAATGGCCTTTGCGTCCACCATGCCCCGGGTGGCGTCCATCGCTGGAACGTGGAGCGTGACGAAATCACTGGCGGCGTAGAGGGCCTCCAGATTTTCCGCCTGCTTCACAAGAGGGCTGAGCTGCCACGCGGATCGCACGGACAGGTAGGGGTCGTAACCGTAGACCTCCATGCCCAGCGCGATGGCTGCGTTCGCCACGAGGACCCCGATGGCTCCCAGCCCAATGACCCCCAGCGAGCGTCCCTTGATCTCATGTCCTGCGAAGGCCTTCTTGGCCTTCTCCCCATCCCTGGCGATGTCTGCGTCCGTGATGTGGGCCTTCACCCACTCGTTGCCGCCGATGATGTCCCGCGAGGCCAGCAGCAGCCCCGCGATGACCAGTTCCTTCACGGAATTGGCGTTGGCCCCCGGCGTGTTGAACACGACGATGCCCTGTTCCGAACAGCGGTCCAGCGGGATGTTGTTCACCCCGGCCCCGGCCCGGGCAATAGCGCGCAGCTCTGCCGGGAATTCCATCTCCCGCATATCAGCCGACCGGACGAGGATACCCGCCGCCCCCTCAGGGAAGTTTACCAGAGTGTACCCCTCACGAAGACGTTCTAACCCGGCCTTAGAAATGGCGTTCAGGCAAAAGATCTGACGAACCTTCATCTGCCTGGGCATCAGGCGTTCTCCTTCTCAAACTTCTCCATGAACGCTACGAGCTTCTCCACGGCCTCATAAGGCACCGCGTTGTACAGCGAGGCCCTCATGCCGCCCACGGAGCGATGACCCTTCAGGTTTCGGAGCCCCACGGCCTCCGCCTCCGCGACGAACTTCGCGTCCAGTGTGGGATTTAAGCGCTCGCGCCGCGCGGCTTCCCCCGTGACGAAGGGGATGTTCATCAGCGAGCGGTCTTCCTTTCGCACCGTGCCATGGAAAAGTTTGGAGTTGTCCAGGAAATTGTAGAACAAGGCCGCCTTCTTCTCGTTCCGTTCCCGCATGGCCGCCAGCCCGCCCAGCTCCTTCAGCCACTTAAAGACGAGGCCGCAGATGTAGATGCCCCAGCAGGGCGGCGTGTTATAAAGCGAGCGGGCGTCCGCGTGGGTTTTGTACTGCATCATGGTGGGCGTAGAGGACAGGACATCATCGTGAATGAGATCGTCCCGGATGATGACCACCGTCACCCCTGCCGGCCCGGCGTTCTTCTGAGCCCCGGCGAACAGCAGGCCGTATTTTGACACGTCCATCGGTTCGCTCAGGAACATTGAAGAGACGTCTGCAACGAGAGGTTTACCCTTCGTATCGGGGAGGTGTTTGATCGTCGTGCCGTGGATCGTCTCGTTCTGGCAGAGATAGACGTAATCCGCGTCCGGACTCACCGGCAGGCTGGACAGGCTCGGGACGCAGGAAAAATTCTGTTCCTCCGAGCTGGCGACGACGTTCACCCGGCCGAACAGACGGGCCTCCGCGGCGGCCTTCTTCGACCACTGGCCGGAGACGATATAGTCCGCCGCACGGTTCCGCATCAGGTTCATGGGGACCATGGCGAACTGCGTGCAGCCACCGCCCTGAAGGAACAGGACGTGATAGTTCTCCGGAATGCCCATCAATCCGCGCAGATCCGCCTCCGCGGCATCCAAAATGGCCTCGAAGTCCTTCGAACGGTGGCTCATCTCCATGACGGACATACCAGAGCCGCCGCAGTTCAACATCTCGGCTGCGGCACGCTTCAACACGGGCTCAGGCAGCATGGCCGGGCCCGCGCTGAAGTTATAAATTCTTTCGTTCATTACTACTTTTTCTTGGCGAGCTGCTGGATGACGTCCTGGGTGATGTCGATGCCGCCAATCAGCACAAAGGCCCTGTTGAGAACGAGCTCCAGCTTCTTGTTCGCAGCCACCTCGCGCACGGCCTGCTGGCAGTCCTTGAAGATGGGCTCCATGAGCTTCTGCTGCTCCTGGACAAGCTCCATACGCTTGGTCTGCATGATCTGGGCCTTCTTTGCATTGTCCTGCTCCCGGTCGGCTGCCGTCTTGGCCTCGTTCTCCTTCTGCTGAGCAAGCTTGGACATCTGCTGACGAACGTCCTTCATCTTGGGGTGGCTCATCGTCACCTCGTCAATGTCAATGACGCCGACGGTGTCCGCTCCGGCCTTTGCCGGTGCCGGCTTCGTGGCTGCAAATGCCGCCCCCGCCACAGCCATAGCCAGTACAAGCGCCGCCATCGTCAACAACAAAGCTTTCTTCAAAAACATCAGGAACTCCTCCTTAAAAAGTCACGGGCACGAGGGTCCTTCGTACCCCTGAAAATAAAAACACATTTTTTACTCTACCATTCTGCCCCGGGAGTGACAAACGTCAGATTACGCATTTGATGGTCAGAGTTCGTCCTCCTCAAGGAACTCCCCCTCCTGAACGGCAATGAGCTCCAGGTCGATGTGGCCGCAGTTCTCCAGGCCGTGTGGGGTGTCCTTGGGGATAAAGACTCCTTCGCCCTCGTGGATAAAGCGCGTCTGGTCTCCCAGCGTGAGCTGTCCCGTTCCCTGAAGAAGGATCCAGTGCTCGTTGCGGTGATGGAAGCTCTGAATGGGAATGGCCCGTCCCTGCATTACCGTCACGCGCCGGACCCTGTGCCTCGCGTCCTCGCACAGCACGCGGTAAGCCCCCCAGGGACGCGAGCTCTCGGAGATGTGACTGACCTCTCGCCGCCCCTCCTCCTTGAGGGCCTTCACGACCTCACGTACCTCCTGAGACGTGCCGCGCCGCGTGATGAAGAGCGCGTCCGGAGAGTCCACCACCACAAGGTCCTTCACGCCGTTGAGGACCGCCAGCCGCCCGCGGGAGTCCACGAGGCAGTTGCCGCTGTTCCGGAGGACCACGTCGCCCATCGCGGCGTTGCCCTGGTCATCCTGCTCAAGGAGATCGTGCAGCGCGTCCCAGGACCCCACGTCCGACCAGCCCGCGTCCAGCGGGACCACTGCCACCCGGCGCGCCCGCTCCATAACGGCAACGTCAAAGGAGACCGGCTTGATCTCCCTGAAGGCCTCGCGCAGCGCTTCGGTCCCGTTCCCCATGAGGGCCCGGAGCTCCGGCGCCGTGTGTGACAGCTCTGCCTCCAGCGTGCGCAGGGAGAAGATGAAGACGCCACTGTTCCAAAGGTAATTCCCGCTCTTCAGGTATGCCACTGCCGTCGGGAGGTCCGGCTTCTCAACAAAGGCCTCCGCCTCGAACCATTCCCCGTGCGGTTGCCCCTTGCGTATATAGCCAAAGCCTGTCTCCGGGCTGTCCGGGACGACCCCCAGCGTCGTCAGAAAACCCTCCTCCGCCGCCTGGGCCGCGGTCTGAAGGGCCTCCGCGAAGGCCCTGGGGTTCCGCACAATGTGGTCGCTGGGCGAAACAATGACGATATCATCATCTGCTGCCCCGGCCTCCCTCACGGCCTCCACCCCAAGGAGGATAGCGGGGGCCGTGTTGCGGGCGCAGGGCTCCTGGACGGCAAATCCCTCTGACAGCCGTTCGGCGGGCCCTCCCCCGCGGGAACCGGCAACTTCCCGCGCCTGGTGCGTCACCAGCGCTTCCCACTGGGTCCCCGTCACGGAGAACAACCGCTCCACCGGCACGACGTTCAGCATCCGCACCATCGTGTCCTGAAGCAGCGTCCTTGTCCCGTACAGGGCGAGAAACTGCTTTGGCAAATCCTCCCGCGACCGGGGCCAGAGCCGCGTCCCGCTTCCACCTGTGAGAATCAGTCCATATAAATCGGGCATAGCCAAAAATTCCCCCCTTGAGCGGCTTCTTGAGATAATGCACTTATTTTATCATCCCATCCTTATGGATGTAGTATAATGATGTTAAGTTTTTGCGATGTTGGTGTCTCGAAGTTAATTTTGGGACCTCCGCGAGACAACGTGTGTCTCGCTCCGACATGGCCGACCGGTACAACGCCGCGAACCTTGCGGTCAGCATAAGCTGGGCCGTCTGGCCAAAAAGCCCCTCTGCTTCCGTTTCACTTCCTCGCATTCAAATAGGAGGCGTTTCTCATGGAAAAGACCCCTCAGGGAAGGGCGGACATTCATAAGATCCTGATCATCGGGTCAGGGCCCATCGTCATCGGCCAGGCCTGCGAGTTCGACTACTCCGGCACCCAGGCGTGCAAGGCACTCCGGGCCCTGGGCTACGAGATCGTGCTGGTGAACTCCAACCCCGCGACCATCATGACAGACCCGGAGATGGCGGACATCACGTACATCGAGCCTCTCAACCGGGAACGTCTTGAACAAATCATCGCCAGGGAACGCCCCGACGCGCTGCTGCCCAACCTCGGGGGACAGTCGGGCCTGAACCTCTGCGCAGAGCTGCACAAGGCCGGAGTGCTGGAGAAGTACGGTGTGCAGGTCATCGGCGTACAGGCGGACGCCATCGAGCGCGGCGAGGACCGCATCGAGTTCAAGAAGACCATGGAACAGCTCGGCATCGACATGGCGCGCAGCGAGGTGGCCTACAGCGTGGAGGAGGCCCTGGCTATCGCGGAGAAGCTGGGTTACCCCGTTGTGCTCCGCCCGGCTTACACCATGGGGGGCGCGGGGGGCGGTCTGGTCTATAACCGGGACGAACTGAGGACCGTCTGCGCCCGGGGGCTTCAGGCAAGTCTTGTCCATCAGGTGCTGGTGGAGGAGTCCGTGCTGGGCTGGGAGGAACTTGAGCTTGAGGTGGTTCGCGACCGAAACAACGCCATGATCACGGTCTGTTTCATCGAGAACGTGGACCCCATGGGCGTCCACACGGGGGACTCCTTCTGCGTTGCGCCCATGCTCACCATTTCAAAGGAGCTTCAGGCCCGACTCCAGGAGCAGGCGTATAAAATCGTTGAGCACATCGGGGTCATCGGCGGCACCAACGTGCAGTTTGCCCACGATCCCAGGACGGACCGCGTCGTTGTCATCGAGATCAACCCGCGCACGTCCCGCTCGTCGGCGCTGGCGTCGAAGGCCACGGGG
>JAEEGY010000245.1 GCA_016280565.1 Fretibacterium sp. | reverse complement strand
CGGCAACGCCCAGCAGGGCTACCGCCAGCAAAACCGCCAAAAACTTCTTCATAACCTACACCTCTTTCTTAAAATTAAGAACCTAAACTGCTAACTACAACAACAGAACAGCAGACTATGGTCATTCTATCACAAACCCCGGGGTTGTAAAGTCCCCCCCCCCTAAAAATCGCCACCCCCTACGTCCGGGGGGCCGGCTCCTTCTCCTCCGGCAGCACCTTCGTCAGGATGGGGTCAAAGGACAGGGACACGCGCTCGCCCTCGCCCCACACCTTCTTGACGTCGGGGTTGTCGATCTGCACCAGCACGTCGCCCAGGTCCGTGTGGACCCAAGACTCCACGCTGTTGCCCAGGTAGACGTTGGCCGTCACCACGCCGTCCTCCACACCAGTGCCCGGCTCGCCAATGGAGAGGGACTCCGGCCGGGCCATCACCAGGGCGCTGTCGCCCGGGTTCAGCTCCCTGGCCCAGCGCGGCGCCTCGAAGGAGCGGCCCTTCACCTCCACATGGCAGCTGTTCTCGGAGATGTCCCTCACCGTGCAGGGGAAGAACGCCACCTTGCCCACAAAACCCGCCACGAAGGTGTTCACCGGGTCGCGGTAGATGTCGCTGGGGGTCCCCATCTGGATGATGTGTCCGCCCCGCATGACGATGATGCGGTCCGACAGGCTCATGGCCTCCACGCGGTCGTGGGTGACGTACATGGCCGTGATGCCCAGCGACTTCTGCAGGCGGCGGATCTCCACCCGCATCTGCTCCCGGAGGAGCGCGTCAAGGTTCGACAGCGGCTCGTCCAGCAGCAGCACCGACGGCTCCACGATGAGCGAGCGCGCCAGCGCCACGCGCTGCTGCTGCCCGCCGGACAGGCGCGAGGGCGGCCGCTTGGCCATGGCCCCCAGGCCCACCATGTCCAGGAAGCGCCCCACCTTCTGCGCGATGTCCGCGCCGGCCATCTTGCGGAGCTTGAGGCCATAGGCCACGTTGTCAAAGACGTTCATGTGCGGGAACAGGCCGTAGCTCTGGAAGACCATCGCCGTGTCCCGCTTGTTGGGCGGCATCTGGGTCACGTCCGTCTCCCCGATCATGATGCGTCCTGAGGTGGTCTGTTCAAAGCCCGAAAGCATCCTCAGCACCGTCGTCTTGCCGCAGCCGGAGGGCCCAAGCAGCGTGACCAGCTCCCCTGGCTCAATACGGAAGGAGACGCTGTCCACCGCCTTCACGTCCTGGCCGGACTGCGGGTCCTTGAATATCTTCGTGATCCCCTCAAACGTGACGGACTTGGCCGGGCGCGAACGGGCGCCTCCATGCGCCGCGCCCGGCACTAGGACATCCTGTCCGTCGGACTTCGCCGCTGTATATACAAATGTCTCTGTCATAATCTCTGCCTCCAATTCGTCAAGCCCGAATAAGGTGACGCACCCATCAGGTGACGTTCTTCATCAGGTTCTCGTTCTCACGGACGAGAAGCCTCATCAGCCCAAAGGCCCCAAACACGATGATGATCAGCACGGTGGACAGCACGCTCGCCAGCCCGAAGCGCAGGTTCTCCGAGAAGTTGTAGATCAGGACCGTCAGGTGATACCACCGGGCGGAGATCAGGAAGATGACCGCGCTCACGGCCGTCATGGACCGCACGAACGTGTAGGACAGGCTGGACAGGAACGCCGGCCTCACCAGCGGCAGGACGATGGTGCGGAACACCGTGGCGGAGTCCGCCCCCAGGTCCGTGGCCGCCTCCTCGATGGAGGGGTCGATCTGCCGCAGGGAGGCGATGCCTCCCTCGATGCCCACGGGCAACTCGCGGATGACGTAGTTGATGATGATAATCGCCGCGGTGCCCACCAAAATAATGGGCGCGTGGTTGAAGGCCAGGATGTAGCTGATACCCACCAGTGTGCCCGGCAGGGCGAAGGGCGTCATCAGCAGCATCTCAAGCAGCCGCTTGCCGTGGAAGTGCCGCCGCACGATGAGCAGCGCCGCGATCATGGCGATGATGCCCGCGATGGGCGTTGCGACCGCAGCCAGCGTCACGGTGTCGAACAGCGCGTCCTGGGAGCGGGTGATGGCCTCCGTGATGTTCTCCAGGCTGAAGGTGTAGTCGATGCCCCAGTTCTTGACGAAGCAGCCGGCGAAGATCGTGCCGTAGAGCATAACGAGGAAGAAGATGATGAAGAAGATGATCCCCGCCAGGCACTTCCTCACGCCCGGCGTCGTCAGTTCCATGACGCGGCCGGAGGGCTTGCCCGTGACGGTGACGTAGGACTTCCTCGCCACCCAGAAGCGCTGCACCAAAAACGCCGTCAGGGTCGGCAGCAACAGCAGGATGGAGAGCGCCGCACCGTGGCCCAGGCGGTTCATGCCCGTCACCTCAATGTAGGACTCCAGCGACAGCACCCGCAGGTCCCCCGCCAGGAGCAGCGGGTTGGCAAAGTCCGCCAGGGACGTGGTGAAGACCAGCAGCCACGCACTCAGCAGCCCCGGCACCGCCAGGGGCATGGTGATGGCGGTGAAGGTCTTGAGGCGGCTGGCCGAGAGGTTCAGCGACGCCTCCTCATAGGTGGAGTCGATGGCCTGCAGCACGCCGGTGAGGGTCAGGAACGCGATGGGGAACATGCCCATGGTCTGCACCAGGACGAGCCCCGGCAGGCCGTAGATGGTGAAGCCCGTGCCCGTCAGCCCCAGCCAGCGTGTCACCAGCCCGTTGTTGCCGAACAGCAGGATGATGGACAGCGTCAGCGAGAAGGGCGGCGAGATGACCGGCAGGACGCCCATCGTGGAGATGAGCTTCTTGAAGGCGATGTTGGTGCGGGTGACGGCGAAGGCGAACAGGAACCCCACGAAGGTGGAGACCGTCGCCGTCCAGCAGCCTAACTTCAGGCTTCCCATCAGCGCGTCCAGGTACCCCTCCGAGGTCAGGATCGTCCGCCAGATCTCCAGGGAGAATTGGCCGTTCTGGAGGAAGGAGAGGCGCACCGCCTCGAAGAGCGGATAGGCCACGAAGGTCAGCGCCATCAGGAACAGGCCGGCCAGAGCGAAGCCCACAATGGGGTCGCGGCTGAGCATCATCTGCCAGATGACGATGGCGAACAGCAGCAGCGCCGCGCCAAAGAGGGTGTTGAGCATCCGGATAAAGCCCTGCTCCGCGCCGGTGTCAAACGCGAAGACCAGCACGCCGTCGATGTCGTGGGTCCTGGGGTTCAGGGCCGGGGCAAAGAACAACGACCGTTCCTTTTCCCCCACCTTCCAGTTCTCCACGCTGCGGTAGATCTCCTCGTAGGCGGCGTTGTCCACCCCTTTGGTGAACTCCGGGTCCGCGCCCGACGTTTTGCACAGGGCCGCCAGCTCCTCGTTGCCCCGCGCATTACTCTCCTCGCCCGGGGCGGGAAGGCCGTCGATCAGCGCGACCTCGTAGTCCGTGCCGCCCTCGTCCGCAAGGCGCTGGAGCCAGCCGTCCACGTCCTTCCCTTCAGCGGGGTAGCCCGTGGTGATGGTCTCCACCGTCCGGCGCTGCCCGTCGCGGGACTGCTTCAGGAACTCGTCCCGAACGCTGGTGTAGATCCAGCTTCCCACGGCCACGACGAAGAGTAGCATCAAAACGAAATGAAGCACTTTCTTCTTCATGACATCATCTCATCCCTCCATGATAAGATTTTGAACAAAAAGCTGCATCTTTATTATATACCTGACTCAAATTTACCCCAAGT
>JAEEGY010000244.1 GCA_016280565.1 Fretibacterium sp. | reverse complement strand
TCGACACCGACGTGTCCGACAAGGGGCGCGAGCAGCTTTTAAAGTACATCGTCGAGCGCTACGGCAGCGACCGTGTGTCGCAGATCGTTACTTTCGGCCGTATGAAGAGCCGGCAGGCCGTGAAGGACGTGGGGCGCGCCACGGGCATCGAGTACGCGCTGATGGACAAGGTGGCGAAGCTCATCCCCGCTGACGCCAAGAGCATCAGGGAAGCCCTGGAGCGAACGCCGGAGCTGGAGGAGATCGCCAGGGAGGACGGCCGCGTTAAAGAGGTCCTGGACGTGGCGGAGCACATCGAGGGCCTGGCGCGTCATGCCTCGCAGCACGCGGCGGGCGTGGTCATCACCCCTGTGCCCATCACGGACCTCGTGCCCATCCGGAAGATCAAGTCCACCGGCTCGGCGGGGGCGGAGGGCGAGCTGGACGTGGCCCAGACCGTGACGCAGTTCACCATGGAGCCGGTGGAGAAGCTGGGCCTGGTGAAGATGGACTTCCTGGGCCTGAGCACGCTTTCCATCCTGGAGGAGGCGCTGGAGAACATCCGCCTCAACGGCAAGACGCCGCCGGTCCTGAACGAGATCCCCACGGACGACCCCGCCACCTACAGGCTCCTTCAGGAGGCTGACACCATGGGGGTCTTCCAGTTGGAATCCGACGGGATACGGAGCATGCTCCGCAAGCTGCAGATCGACTGCTTCGAGGACCTGATCGCCGCGCTGGCCATGTACCGGCCCGGCCCGCTGGACAGCGGCATGGTGGACCAGTACATCAAGTGCAAGCACGGCGAGGCCCGGCCGGAGTACCCTCACCCTATGCTGGAGGGGGTACTGAAGGAGACCTACGGCGTCATCCTGTATCAGGAGCAGGTCATGCAGTGCGCCTCGGTCCTGGCGGGCTATACGCTGGGGGAGGCGGACCTGCTGCGCCGCGCCATGGGCAAGAAGAAGGTCGAGGTCATGCAGGAGCAGCGGGCCAAGTTCCTGGCGGGCACGGCAAAGAACCAGATCGACGACAAGAAGGCCGGGGAGATCTTCGACAACATCGAGAAGTTCGCCGGTTACGGCTTCAACAAATCCCACAGCGCGGCCTATGCCATCGTGGCCTACGACACGGCCTACCTGAAGGCCAACTACAAGGTGGAGTTTCTGGCCGCCTACCTCTCCAGTCAGATGAAGGCCAGGAAGGACGTGCTGGGCCATTACGTGCGCGAGGTTCGCAAGAGCGGGCTGGCCGTCCTGCCGCCGGACATCAACTCGTCGATGGAGAGTTTCACGGCTGTGGGGGACGTCATCCGCTTTGGGCTGGGGGCGGTCTCCCGCATGGGGCACGGCGCGGTGGAAAGCATCATCGAAGCGCGGAAGGAGGGGCCCTTCAAATCCCTGTGGGACTTCCTTCGCCGCGTGGACCTGAGCGTGATGAACCGGGCGGTGGTGGAGAACCTCATCAAGGCGGGGGCCTTTGACGAGATCGAGCCGAACCGCGCCCGCCTCATCGCGGCCCTGCCGGATTACATCGCGGCTGTCCAGAGGCTTTCGACGAAGGGGGACCAGCTCTCGCTGTTCGAGCTGATGGACAACTCCGGCTCGGAGGACGCGGAGCCGGAGCTGCCGGATGTGGCGGACTTCCCGGTCCATGAGCGGCTGGAGTGCGAGAAGGAGGTCACGGGGCTCTACATCTCCGGGCACCCCTTCGACACCTACGAGGAGGAGCTCTCGAAGTTCACTAACTGCCTCATCGCGGACCTCCCCCTGTGGATGGGAAAAGTCAAACCTCAGGTGGGGGGCATCCTCCTCTCCGTCTCGGAGAAGACGACCAAGAAGGGCGACGCGATGGGCGTGATGCTCTTAGAGGATTCGGAGAGCAGTATCCCGCTGGTGGCTTTCCCCAAAACTTGGGATAAAATAAAAGACCGGGCCCTGTCGGGGAGCGTCTGCGTCGTGGAGGGTAAAATAGATGACCGGGGTCAGGTAATCGTGGACAACCTGACACCTCTGGATGACCTGAAGGGGCAGGAGCCGCGGCTTGTGAACGTCACGCTGAGGGTGAACATGATCCCCGAGCTGAACGTGAAGGAGCTGGCGCGGGCGCTTCGGGACTGCCGGGGGCCGTCGCCGGTGCTGCTGGGGCTCAGGGACGACCGGGAGTCCTGCGCGGTTTACCTGGACAGCTGCCGCGTGACGCCGTCGCCCGACCGTGTGAGGGAGTGTCTGACCTCCGTTGTCCCCGAGGAAGCCCTGGAGGTCTCCTTTGGCCCGATGGGACAAGATTAATACATTAAAATGGGATAAATTATTTGAGGTGAAGAATACATGTTTGTAAAAATAGTCTGTACGATAGGCCCCGCCAGCGAGAACTACGACACGCTGAAAGCGATGGCGGAGGCGGGAATGAACGTGGCGCGGCTGAACTTCAGCCACGGCGACTACGAGGGGCATGAGAGGAAGCTGAACCTGGTCCGCCAGGTGGAGCGCGACCTGAAGCGGCCCATTGCGACACTGCTGGACACCAAGGGCCCGGAGATTCGCACTGGGCAGATGCAGAACGGGGAGATCCAGCTCACCGCCGGCAGCGAGATCGTCCTGACGTCGGACGAGACCTGCATTGGGACCCCGGAGCGCATCTACGTCAATTATCCCCTTCTTTCTCAGGAGGTCATGCCGGGTCAGAACATTTACATCGACGACGGCGCCCTGCACCTGGAGGTGGAGCGGATAGAGGGTCAGGAGGTCGTGTGCCGCGTCATCGTGGGCGGGCCCCTGCGCAACACGAAGGGTATCAACGTCCCTGGGGCGGATATGTCCTTCCCGGCGCTTTCTGAGAAGGACCGGGCGGACATCGTCTGGGGCATTCAGCACAGCATGGAGTACCTGGCTGTCTCCTTCGTCAAGACGCGCGCGGACATCCTTGAGGTGCGGAAACTGATCCACGACTGCGGCAGCACCATGAAGATCCTGGCCAAGATCGAGACCAGCCAGGCCGTCCAGAATATCTCGGAGATCGTCGACGCGGTGGACGGCGTGATGGTGGCCCGGGGAGACCTGGGGGTGGAGATCCCCACGGAGGATGTTCCCCTCGTCCAGAAACACATCATCGAGATGTGCCGTACCCGGGGCAAGGTCGTGATCGTCGCCACCCAGATGCTGGACTCCATGATCCGCAACCCGCGCCCGACGCGGGCCGAGGCCAGCGACGTGGCCAACGCCGTGCTGGACGGGACGGATGCCGTGATGCTCTCCGGCGAGACGGCCTCGGGGAACTACCCCATCCAGTCTGTCGCCACCATGCGGCACATCGTGGACCGGGCGGAGAAGGAGCTGGGCATCTGGGGCATCCATAACCTCGACCAGACCATCCCGTCAGCGGTCCCCAGCGTGCCGGACGCGGTCAGCGGCGCGGCGGTCCTCATTGCAAAGCAGATCAGCGCGCCGGCCATCATCTGCCTCAGCCGGAGCGGAATGACGGCCCGGATGATCAGCAAGCACAGGCCTTCCTGTCCCATCCTCGGCGTGACGCCGTCCCAGCAGACGTGGCGTGAGCTGGCCCTGTGGTGGGGCGTACAGCCCGTCCGCCTGTTCGAGATGTCCGATGTCAACGTCGCGGCCAAGGAAGCGATCAACAACTGCGTCAGCGCCGGGCTTCTGCAGGAAGGGGAGCTGGCCGTCATCACGGCAGGGGTGCCCATTGGCCGGCCGGGCTCCACAAATATGGTGGAGGTCCTGACCACGGGGACCATCATCCTCTCCGGAACCCCGCTGCTGAACAAGAACGCCTCCGGCCCCGTCTGCATTGCCCACACGCCCCAGGAGGCCATGGAAAAGGCGACGCCGGGCTGTGTCCTGGTGGTCCGCCAGCTCAGTGAGGACTACCGTCCCGTCCTGGATAAGGTGAGCGCGCTCCTCTTCGAGAGCGGGATGCTCATCTCCGAAGGCAATTCCCTTGCGATGGACTACAACCTGCCCTGCATCGTTGGCGTGGCGGATGCCTTCTCCACTCTGATGGACGGCGACATCGTCTCCGTTGACGGCACCCGCGGGCTGATCTACAAGGGAAAGGTTCGTCTCGTCGTCTGAGGCGGCGGCTGTCTCCTCCTCTGAGGCGCGCGCATGTGGTCTGAGATCAGGACCTTTTTTGATATCCTCATCGTCTCGGTGATCATCTACCGTATCCTGGTGTTGATCGTCGGGACGAGGGCTGTTCAGCTCCTGAAGGGGGTGCTGGTGCTCGTCCTCTTCTCCGCACTGGCTTCGATGCTCCATTTCCGGCTCCTCACATGGATGTTAGGCCAGACGATCTGGGCTCTGAGCTTTGCCATCCCCATCGTCTTCCAGCCGGAACTGCGCAAGATGCTGGAGGAGATCGGGCGGGGGAACCTCTGGCGCCAGCAGATGGACCTCGACGAGGCGGAGCAGAGGGTCAAGCAGATCGTGGGGGCGCTGAGTTACATGAAGGCCCACAAGATCGGCGCGCTCCTCGTCTTTCAGCAGGAGACGGGGCTGGGAGAGTACTGGCACACGGCTATCCGCCTGGACGCGAACGTCACCCAGGAGCTCATCATCTCCATCTTCTGGAAGGACAACCCGCTGCACGACGGGGCGCTGATTCTGGACCGCTATTCCCTCATCGCGGGGGGCTGTTACCTGCCCCTGGCGGACGCGCCGGAGATATCCCGCTGGTACGGGACACGGCACCGGGCGGCTCTCGGCATCTCCGAAGTGTCGGACGCCATCGTGCTTGTGGTCTCCGAGGAGCGGGGAGACATTTCCCTCGCCTTCAAGGGGCGTCTCTCGAAGAACCTGAAGGAGTTCCAGATAGAAAAACTACTGCTGCATTACTTTGCCGGGGATCCCTCGCTCAGAACGTGGCGGAGCCGGGTGGAAAACCTTATGCGCCTGCTGTGGAGCTCCGGCCGGGAACCTAAGAAGGAACTGAGGGAGTCCAATGAAGAACAGCAGGAACGCGCGTAAGGAGGCGGGGGATAAGCGATGAAAATTGCCAACAGGAGCATTGACGATATCATCACCTCGCCATGGGCGTTGTGGCTCATCTCGATCACGACGGCGGTGGCGCTGTGGTTTTATGTGACCGGGACAGAGGAGAGCAATTATGCCTCCCGAAAGTTCACCTGCCCACTTGAATACCGGTCCCTTGATCCTCAGGCGGTGCTTCGCGGCCGGGTGCAGGAGGTCGATGTCGAGATACGGGGCCTGGAGAAGGACATTGCGCGGCTGAACTATGATGCCATTGCCTGTTTTGTGGACGCACGCAACCTCGCGCCGGGGAAGCGGTATACTCAGAACGTCAGCGTGGCCCTGCCGCCCGACATCACCCTGGTTTCCTGCGTCCCCTCTCAGGTGGTGCTTGACCTGGTGCGCCAGATCGTGCGGCTCATGCCGGTGGAGGTCGTGTTGCCGCAGGACATCCCGGAGGGGCAGTACCTTGAGGGAGTGGAGGTTATCCCCAGGGAGGTCGGTGTCCGCGGGATAGAGACGGACGTGGCAAAGGTCGGGTCCCTCCGTGCCATGCCCACGGCCGAGGAGCTGCAGTCCGGAAAGGAGCTCATCCTGCCGCTGAAGTTTGTGCAGTCCGAGCCCTTTGACGGCGCCGTGACGCTTGAACCGGCACAGGTCCGCTTCAAGGGGACGCTGGCTCGTGGTCTACCCAAGCGGAGAGTTCCTGTCAACGCACGCCTCAGCGGGGGGCTCGACGCGGACCATGAAATTTTGTCCGTCGTCACGGACCCTTC
Source organism: Fretibacterium sp. (assembly GCA_016280565.1). Taxonomy (GTDB): domain Bacteria; phylum Synergistota; class Synergistia; order Synergistales; family Aminobacteriaceae; genus JAFUYV01. The sequence goes on along the minus strand of JAEEGY010000244.1, from coordinate 2,327 downwards.
GGAGGTTCCGATCGAGGGGAAGTTAGAGCTTTTGGACAGAGTCGAGGCCGTGGAGACGGAGACGGTGGATATCTCCCAGTTCACGGCGAACCAGGCGGTGGTCGTTCCGCTTAAGGCTCCGGACGTGGAAGGAGTATCACTTTCAGGCGTCAAATCGGTCCGCCTTACGCTTCAGCTGGGCGAGGTCAAGGCAGGGAAGACGTTGTCGAACGTCCCCGTTGAGGTCCGGGGCTCGGATAAAAGTTGGACGGTCAACCCGGCCTCCGTTGCTGTGACCCTTGAGGGCGTTCCTTCAAAGATCGAGAATCTCTCGGTCGGAGACGTGGGGCTCAGGGCCTGGGCGGATCTCTCCAACATTTTTGTGACGCCGGTCATGCTGCCTGTCCGGGCGGAGCTCGCCTCGGATGATTTTAAAGTGGTAAAAATTGAGCCTTCGACCGTAACGGTCAACGCGGCGGAGGATCCAGGAAAATGGTGAGTCAGAATGGTGGGTCAGAAGTGAAGGGCAAGAGGGTGCTTTTTGGGACGGACGGAGTCCGCGACGTCGCCAACAAGGGAGGGATGACCCCTGAGATGGCCTTGAGGTTGGGCAGGGCTTTCATCCTGTTCCTGATGGAGAAGGAGGGCGTGCCGCGCCCCCGGATCGTCATGGGGCGTGACACGCGGAGGAGTGGCATGATGCTGGAAGGGGCGCTTGCCGCGGGGATGACCTCGGCCGGAGCGGAGGTGCTCTCCATCGGGATTATCCCGACGCCGGGGGTGAGCTGTGCCGTGCGGAGCCTTGAGGTGAACGGCGGCGCCGTGATCAGCGCCTCGCACAACCCTGCGGAGTATAACGGCATCAAGTTCCTTGACGAGGACGGCTGCAAACTCTCCGACGACGCGGAGTTGAGCATTGAGGAGTACTTTGGCGACAACCTCACGGACGACTGGCGCCCCACGGGGGCCTCTGTTGGCGAGGTGCATAATCAGCCCAAACTTGTCCAGAGCTACGCGGAACACCTGGCGGCCCTTCCTCGCTGCGAGGAGCTTCCCGGCAAGGCGGCCTTTGACTGCGCTCACGGGGCGGCAGGCGTTGTGATGCCCCAGCTTCTTGAGCTCCTGGGATGGGACTGCCCGCTCATCGGCGCGTTCTCCAACGGGATGAACATCAACGACGGCGCGGGCGTCATGCACATGGAGCATTTGGAAAATTACGTTACGCACTTCGAATGCCGGCTGGGCTTTGCCTTTGACGGTGACGCGGACAGGGTGCTTGCAGCGGACGCGAAGGGCCGCGTCATCGACGGAGATATCCTTCTTTGGGTCCTCGCGCGCTGGCTTCTCTCCCAGGGGCTCCTCGGCAGCGGGGTCGCGGTGACGGTGATGAGCAACATGGCCCTTGAGGGGCACCTTGAACGCGAGGGGATCAAGGTCTTCCGTTGCCCGGTGGGAGACCGCTACGTCCTGGATGCCATGCGACACTCCGGGGCCCGGCTGGGCGGAGAGCAGTCCGGCCATATCATTGCGGACGCTTTCACCAGCACGGGGGACGGGCTGTGTACGGCGTTGCTTTTCCTCAAGGCCCTTCATGACCTGGGCGAGGACCCTGACACGCTGGTGGACCGCTTTGGCCGTTACCCCCAGAAACTGACGAACCTCCCCCTGAGGGGGAACAAGGCGCTGGACATGGAGCAGGTCAATGCCGTTGCCGGCGAAGCACAGAAGCGGATAGAGGGCACAGGGCGTATCTTTATTCGCCCCTCTGGGACGGAACCGTTGTTGCGCATCCTGGTCGAGGCCAGGGAGACAGACTTGGTCGAAGAGGTGTCCCGGCTCCTCGTCGAGGAGCTCAAGGATTTTTGCGATTAATAAAGGGGAGGTCGTAAGTTGGACACGCTGGCCGTAAAGAAATGCCTGTTTCCCGTGGCGGGGCTTGGGACGCGTTTTCTGCCTGTGACCAAGGAAATTGCCAAGGAGATGCTGCCGCTGGTGAACCGCCCCATCATCTCCTACGGCGTCGAGGAGGCGCTGAACTCCGGCTGCTCGGACATCATCATGATCACCGGGCGGGCGAAGCGCTCCATAGAGAATTATTTTGACCGCTCCTTTGAGCTGGAACACCTGTTGAAGGCCCGGGGAAAAGATGAGCTCTACGAAAAGATGGTGGCGATCTCCAACATGGCGGAGATCCTCTACATCCGCCAGCGCGAGCCCCTGGGGCTGGGACACGCCGTGCTGTGCGGTGAGCCCTTCTGCCGCGACGGATTTTTTGGGGTCATCCTGCCGGACGACGTGTTCATCTCCGATAAGGAAGAAGCCACGCCGCCGGTCATGGCGCAGCTCAT
>JAEEGY010000243.1 GCA_016280565.1 Fretibacterium sp. | reverse complement strand
TGATGTATAATAACCGGCATATATTAGTTAAGGAGTGATCCTTTATGATTTTCGACATTATTGGTGACATTTTCTCCGGGTTCTCTCAGATCGGCAGCCTGTTTGTGGCGTTTCTTGTCCTGCTGTTCATCGTTTCCAGGGCTGTGCGCATCGTGCCGGAGTACCGTCGGCTGGTGCTCTTCCGCCTGGGGCGCCTGGTGGGCAGCCGGGGCCCCGGCATCGTGTTCATCGTCCCCATCATCGACCGGGCCGTAACCGTTGACCTGCGTATCCTGACGCTGGACGTGCCCGTTCAGGAGGTCATCACGAAGGATAACGTGGCCATCAAGGTCAACGCCGTGGTGTACTTCCGCGTGCTGGAGCCCGCCAAGTCCGTCGTCGAGGTGGAGAACTACGTCGTCGCGACGAGCCAGCTGGCCCAGACGACGCTGCGCTCCGTGGTCGGCTCCGTGGAGCTGGACGAGGTGCTGTCCTCCCGCGAGAAGATCAACCAGGAGCTCCAGAAGATCATCGACGAGCGCACGGACCCGTGGGGCATCAAGGTCAGCGCCGTGGAGGTGAAGGAGCTTGAGCTGCCGGAGGAGATGAAGCGCGCCATGGCCCGTCAGGCCGAGGCCGAGCGCGAGCGCCGCGCCAAGATCATTTCCGCCGAGGGCGAACTTCAGGCCGCCACAAAGCTCTCCGAGGCCGCCCACCAGATGGAGACCTCGCCCATCACGCTCCAGCTCCGCTATCTCCAGACCATTCGGGAGATCTCCGGCGACCGCAACACCACGACGTTCTTCCCTGTCCCCATGGACCTGCTCAAGCCGTTTATGGACAAGGCGTTTGGGGTGAAGGAGGCTCAATAATGCAGCAGCGAACCGCGCGCGAACTGCGCGAACTGTTCCTGAGTTTTTGGGAGGAGAAGGGCAGCAGCCGGCTTTCCAGCTTCTCCCTCGTCCCCGACGACCCCTCCCTGTTGTTCACCATCGCGGGGATGGTGCCCCTCAAGCCCTATTACCTGGGCATTAAGGAGCCGCCCCACCCCCGGGTCGTCACCAGCCAGAAGTGCGTCCGCACCAACGACATCGAGAACGTGGGGCGCACGGCGCGTCATCACACCTTCTTTGAGATGCTGGGCAACTTCACCTGGGGCAGCTACTTTAAGAAGGAGGCCATCGCCTGGGCGTGGGAGTTCCTGACGGAGCGTGTGGGCCTTGAGCCCGACCGCCTGTGGGCGACGATCTATCTGGACGACAACGAGGCCTTTGAAGCCTGGCGCAAGGCCGGCCTGCCGGAGGACCGCATCCTGCGCTGCGGCCAGGACGAGAACTACTGGTTCATGGGCGACACGGGGCCCTGTGGCCCCTGCTCCGAAATTTACTACGACCGGGGCGAGAAGTACAGCTGCGGCAAGCCCACCTGTGGCGTCGGGTGCGACTGCGACCGCTACCTTGAGATATGGAATCTCGTCTTCACGCAGTTCGACCGCCAGAAGGACGGCAGCCTGCCCCTCCTGCCCCACAAGAACATCGACACGGGCATGGGGCTGGAGCGGCTTGCCATGGTCGTTCAGGGAGTGGACACGGACTATGAGACCGACATCTTCACCCCGCTCATCCAGCACACCTGCAAACGCGCCGGGATACGCTATCATGACGGCAATGCAAAGAACGACATGGCCGTGCGCGTCATCTCGGACCACGTGAGGGCGGTGGCCTTCATGCTGGCCGACGGGGTGCTGCCCTCCAACGACGGCCCCGGCTACGTGCTGCGCCGCCTGCTGCGCCGGGCGGTGCGCTTCGGCAAGCTGCTGGGCTTCGACGGGCCCTTCCTCTGCGAGTATCTGCCTATTTTGATCGACCTGATGGGCGAGCCCTACCGCGAGCTCATCACCCAGCGCCCCACCGTGGAGCAGATCATCACCGTGGAGGAGGAGCGCTTCCAAAAGACACTCCAGCAGGGCACAGACCTGTTCGAGGAGGCCGTGAAGGGCCTGAGCGCCGGTGGGTGCGTGCCGGGAGACGTGGCCTTCACGCTGTACGACACCTACGGCTTCCCGCCGGAGCTGACCCGCGAGATGGCGGAGGAGAAGGGCCTGACGGTGGACGAGGAGGGCTTTGCCGCCGCGATGGAGGGCCAGCGCCAGCGCGCCCGCGCCTCCAGCAAGCAGAAACACAGCGCCCTGGCCGGGGACGTCTACACGGAGCTGGAGAACGAGTTTGGCCCCACGTGTTTCATCGGCTACGAGACGGCCGCGGGCACGGGCAAGATCATCGCCCTGCTGACGGCGGACGGGCGGGTGGACAAAATCGACCAGGCCCCTAAGGAGTTTGAGTTGGTTCTGGACACGACGCCCTTCTACGCGGAGCGCGGCGGTGAGGTGGGCGACACGGGCCGGATGACGGTGGGCAACGCTGCCCTGGAGGTTCTGAACACGGTCCCCCACGGAGGGATCATCGTCCACACCGTGAGGCTGGCGGAGATCGCGGGCCCTGCGACGATCGCCGTGGGAGAGCCGGTGAGCTGCCAGGTCAACGAAGAGCGCCGGAGCGCCATTCGCCGCAACCACACGTCGACCCATCTGCTGCACGAGGCATTGGGCCGCGTTCTGGGCCGCCATGTCCGTCAGGCGGGCTCGCTGGTGGCGGACGAGTTCCTTCGCTTTGACTTCACACACCACTCCCCCATGAGCGAGGCGGAGATCGAGGAAGTGGAGCGCATCGTCAACCGGCAGATCCTTGCCAACACCCCCGTCACGACAAAGGAATACAGCCGCGACGAGGCCCAGAAGCTGGGGGCCAGGGCGCTGTTTGAGGAGAAGTACGGCGAGGTCGTCCGGGTGGTCACGGTGCCGGAGAACAATAACGAGACCTTCTCCATGGAATTGTGCGGCGGGCTGCACGTCCGGGCCACGGGCGACATCGGCAGCTTCAAGATCCTGCGGGAGGAGAGCGTTGGGTCCGGCACGCGGCGCATCCTGGCCACCACGGGGATGAACGTGCTGGTGGTCCTTCAGAAGCTCTTTGGCCTGCGGAGCGCCATGACGGCGCTGCTCTCCACGGACGAGGAGGGGCTGAAGGAGAAGGCCCAGGGCCTTGTGGACGACCTTCGCCGGATGAAGAACGAGCTCCAGGCGGTGAAGCTGCGGGAGCTGACGGAGAACACCGAGCGGTTCCTTGAGCGCCGCGAGGTGGGAGGCGTGCTGCTCCAGGTGGGGCGGTTCCCCAACGTGAAGCCCGACGTTCTGCGCGAGGTGGGAGACAAGGCCAAGGCCCGGCCGGAGCCCACCGTGGTGGTGCTGGCCTCTGTGGGCGACGACGAAAGCTGTCAGCTTGTGGTGATGGCCGATGACCGGGCGGTGAAGCTGGGGGCCAACGCCGGCGCGCTGGTGAAGGAGGCGTCCGCCATCCTCGGAGGCAAGGGCGGCGGCCGGCCCTCGACGGCCCAGGGCGGCGGCAAGGACGGCGCAAAGCTGGACGAGGCTTTGGCCCGCATAGAGGCCCTCGTGAAGGAGCAGGTAAAGGCATGACGGAAGCCGGTGGGGTTCCTGGGCGAGTGCTGGCGCTGGACATTGGCAGTGTCCGCGTGGGCGCGGCCATCTCGGACCCCCGGCGGCTCATCGCCCAGGGGCTCGGCGTCTGGCCCGTGTCCGGCAAGGACGGAGGCTGGCGACAGCAGTTCGAGGCGTGCGTGGAGGAGTACTCCCCCACGCTGGTCCTCATTGGAATGCCGGCGCGCACAAACGGCACAGAGGGCCCGGAGGCTCAGCGTATCGCGGCGCTGGTGGAGGAGCTGAGGGCCGCCCACCCGGAGTTGGAGTTCGCCACCTGGGACGAGCGGTTCACCACGGTGATTGCCCAGCAGGCCCTGCTGGAGGCCAATGTCTCCCGAAAGGGGCGGCGCGAGCATGTGGACAAGGTAGCGGCGACGCTCATCCTCCAGAGCTGGCTGGAAAAACAAAGGAATCACCCGGAACTCCCAAATTTCTGAAAGTGTGTTAAAATAAGGTACAATTTATTTTTAAGAAAGGGGCAAGTGTAATGGAAGGTATTTTGTCGTCGCCGTTCTTCGATCAGCTCCTGCAGTGGGTGAGCGAGGCCAATGGGTTCCTGTGGGGAACTCAGTTCCTTATTCCCCTGCTGTGTGGTACAGGGTTGTTTTTCACCCTGCGCCTGGGATTCGTGCAGATCTCGAAGTTCGGCAAAGCCTGCAACAGGCTGTTCGGTAACTTCTCACTCCACGGAGCGGCCGCGGGCAAGGAGGGCATGAGCTCGTTCCAGGCTCTGGCCACGGCTATTGCGGCCCAGGTCGGCACGGGCAACCTTGTCGGCGCCATGACCGCGCTGGTCTCCGGAGGCCCCGGCGCCATCTTCTGGATGTGGGTCGCCGCCTTCTTCGGCATGGCCACGAACTTCGCCGAGGCGTGCCTGGCTCAGCTCTACAAGGAGAAGGATGAGACGGGTCAGGTTGTCGGCGGTCCCGCCTACTACATCTCCCGCGGTCTCGGCGGCGGGTTCTTCGCCAAGGCCATGGCGGCGTTCTTCGCCATCTCCATCATCCTGGCGCTGGGCTTCATGGGCAACATGGTCCAGGCGAACTCCATCGGCGACGCCTTCAACGGCGCGTTTGGCTGGGACACGAAGATCATCGGTGCCGTGCTGGCCGTTGTGGCTGGCCTTATCTTCATCGGCGGCGTGAAGCGCATCGCCCGCGTCACCGAGAAGCTGGTCCCCATCATGGCTATCATGTACATCGTCGTGGGCCTTGTCCTGATCGTCAAGAACTTTGCCCATCTGCCCGCGGTGTTCGGCGAGATTTTTGCCTGCGCCTTTGCTCCTAAGGCGGTTTGGGGCGGCATGGCCGGCGTTGCCATCGCTCAGGCGGCCCGTTACGGTATCGCCCGCGGCCTGTTCTCCAACGAGGCGGGCATGGGCTCCACGCCGCACGCGCACGCGGTGGCCCAGGTCTCTCACCCTGTTGAGCAGGGCGTGCTTGGCATCATCGCCGTGTTCATCGACACGTTCGTCGTGCTGAACATCACGGTCATCAGCGTCATGACCTCCGGCGTACTGGACAACAACTTTGTTGAGGGCGGCGCCCAGCTTCGCGGCATCTCCCTGGTCCAGGCGGCGTTCTCCAACCACCTGCTGGGCGATTACGGCGCGCCGTTCATCGCCGTGTGCCTGCTGTTCTTCGCCTTCTCCACCGTTATCGGCTGGTACTACTTTGGCGAGAGCAACATCCGCTACCTGTTCGGGACGAAGGCCCTGCTGCCCTATCAGCTTTTGGTGATGGCCTTCATCTTCACCGGCACCGTGCTGAAGATCGACCTGGTGTGGGAGCTTTCGGACTTCTTCAACGGCATCATGGTCATTCCGAACCTCATCGCCATCCTGCTGCTGAGCGGCAAGGTCGTCCGCCTGCTGGACGAGTACAACAAGGGTATCGCCTACGACCGCGAAGCGATCCTCAACGCGAAGTAGAAGACCTCTTAAGTAAGACAAAACTGCCGTCCCATGAGGGGCGGCAGTTTTTTTTATCCTTTGAGCGAGTTTCCAAAGACAACCGCGGCTATCCGTTGGGGCCTGTCAATAGCGTTATCTCAAACCTCAAGGATTTCTCCGTCCTGAAGCACGCGGAAACGGCCTGCCCAGGGCGCGAAGAGCTCAAGGGAGGAGAACTCCTCCGCGCATTCTGTGTGCATGGGGACGATTATTTCAGGATCCACAGCTTCAATCAGCCGGGCGATGTCCTCCGGGAAAGCGTGGCCGCTGGTGTGCAGGCTCTCATAAGGCGTTTCGCCCATGAAGCGGACAATATTGGGGTCCTCGCAAATGCCGCCGCGGAGATAGCCCGTCCACATGGAATACGTGATAAAAGCCTTATCACGAAAATGCTTCATCACAATCTCGGACACGTTAGGCTCCTTAAATCGGTTCTGCCGCGCCAGCATGACGAACCCCTGTTCGCGCATTCTCTCCACGCTGTCCGCGCCGTTCAGTTCGAGCTCCTCAAACTCAACATTCAGGGGAGCGCCTGTTTTCCTCAGCATTTCCACCTTATTACTGTCCTTGTCCTGCCTCACCGGCAGAAATATCTTTTCCCCGGCGCGGTACAGCGGGAAATTCCTACCCGACGCCGCCATCGCCGTCAGCATCACGCGGGCCTGATACGCATCGCAGATGAAGAGCTTGTCCTTTGGCGCGGCGTGGTAAAATTCCATGACGCTGTCCAGGTTCGTCGAGGAGACGAGGACGAAGTTATATTTGTGTTCCGCGAATATCTCCCGCGCCCGATTCCCAAGGTCCCGTTCTGTCCTCACAGGGTTGGCCCGTATCTCATTGCCGCGGGAAAGAAGGGTCCCCTCCGTGACAAGCAGGTCAATTCCTTTTGGGATGTACATCTCCAGCACGCGCCAGAGCTGGCTGCGCTCGTTGGCGATGCCATGGGCGCGGAAGTCCCCGGTGAACAACACGCGCTTCCCCGCCGCTTCGATGTAGAGCATATAGGCGTCCGGCGCAGAGTGGTCCACCGAGAAGGGGGTAATCCGCATATTTTGAAACCCCAAAAGCGGCTGTCCGCGGCGGTAGGTTTCCATGGCGTCGATCAGCGGCAGGGAGTCACGGTCCGTGTATTCCGCGACGATCCTCTTAATTTTTTTCGCCATGGGGCCGATGAAGGTCCGCGTCCCGGCCGGGATTTTGTGGAAGAGCCCCACGTGGTCGCCGTGAAGGTGCGTAAACAGGACGGCATTACATGGCCGGCCGTCGAACACATGCTCCACAAGTTCATCGTCCGATATGGCCACGTCAGTGCCGGGGAGGTTCGCGCCGAGGTCGATAACGACGCGCTCGTCCCCGGCGGCCTCCTGTCCGGCGCAAAGCTCCGCCGCCACGCCGCCGATCTGGTGTGTGCCGCGGTGGATCGTCAGTGACAGGCTGGGCATTATGAGAAGATTTTACTGTTCAGGCTGACGAGGTCAGCGATTTCTATGTTGCCCTCACCCTCTTTGTCTCGCATCTTCTCATTCGAGTTCGATATGAAGCGAACAAGATCTACGGACGGGCAGCTCTTTTTAAGAGATGCCTTCTTGAACTGCACCTGTTCACGCTCACAAAGGAAATCAATTATCATTTCCTGAACTTCCGTCTGCGTTATAT
>JAEEGY010000242.1 GCA_016280565.1 Fretibacterium sp. | reverse complement strand
TCGATTACGCCCACTGGCTGGACGTTCTGAACCTCAACTATCTGAACAAACTCCATCACCGCGTCACGGACAACAGGGTCCAGGAGCTCATCCTGATCTCCGAGGCCTTCCACTCCCAGCGCCTGAGCAACATCGCCGAGGATATCGCCTCTCGTCCCGTGAAGGTCGTCACCATCGCGGGGCCCTCCGGCTCAGGCAAGACGACGTTCTCCGAGCGGCTGAAGGTGCAGCTTATGGTCTGTGGCAAGACGCCCGTCACCCTGCCTATGGACAACTACTTCAAAGAGCGCGAGGACACCCCCCGCGACGAAAATGGCGAGTACGACTTTGAGCGGCTTGACGCGCTGGACCTGGCCCTGCTGGAGGACAACCTGAAGCGCATCCTGGCGGGTGAGGGCGTGCAGACGCCGGTGTTCAACTTCATCACCGGCAAGAAGGAGCCAGGGAAGGTCATCAAGCTCCATGAGTCGGACGTCCTCATCATGGAGGGCATCCACGGGCTGAACGACCACATCCTCTCCATGCTGCCGGAGGATACCCGTTACGGTGTGTTCGTCTCGCCCCTGACGGGCATCTGCATCGACCCGCATAACCGGACCAGCACCGGCGACAACCGTCTGTTGCGCCGCATCATCCGCGATTACCGCACGCGGGGCCGCTCCGCCCAGGGAACGCTGGAGATCTATCCCAAGGTGAATCGAGGGGCAAAACGTTATATCTTCCCCTACCAGGGGCGGGCCAACACCCTCTTCAACTCCGCTCTGCCCTACGAACTGGGGGTGCTGAAGCCCTATGTCGAGCCGTTGCTTCACACGGTGGACGAGAACGCCCCGGTGTTCAGCGAGGCCCTGCGCCTGCTGAATATCCTGCGTTTCGTCCCCTCCATCAACAACGACGGTATTCCAAACAACTCTGTTATCCGCGAGTTCATCGGCGGAAGCTGTCTTGACGTGTAGGGAAGGAGCGACACACTATGAGCCAATTGCTTGACGTTGCGCGAGGGGACCGGCCGGCGGATTTCGTCATTAAAAACGCCCGGGTGGCCAACGTCTTCACCCTGGAGTATGAGGATGTGGACGTGGCCGTCTGCGGCGGGAAGATCGCCGGACTGGGAAAGGACTACGATGGGCAGGAGGTCGTGAACGCAGAGGGGGCCGTGCTCATCCCCGGCATGATCGACGGACATGTCCACATCGAGAGCACTCTGCTCTCGCCCTCGGCCTTTGCTGAGGCCGTGGCCCCCCACGGGACGACCACCGTTATGGCCGACCCCCACGAGATCGCCAATGCCTTGGGCATGGCCGGCGTGGAGTATATGTACTACGCGAGCCGCGGCCTGCCCATTGACGTCCTGCTGGGCGCGCCGTCCTGCGTGCCGGCGTCGCAGTTTGAAACCCCCCGGGACGAGCTGGACATGACCGCCGTTCAGGAGATGTTCCGGAATGGCTGGTGCCAGCACCTGGGCGAGGTGATGAACTTCCCGGCCATTATTACCGGAGACCCCGCCGTGTGGGGCAAGATCGAGGCGGCGGGAGACGTGCCCCTGACGGGCCATGTGCCGGGCGTGAGCGGCAAGGCGCTGAACGCCTACCTGATCTCCCGCGTCTCATCGGACCACGAGACCTCCACCATCGAGGAGGCGAGGGAAAAACTGCGCCGAGGGATGTGGCTTATGATCCGTGAGGGCGCGTCCTTCCCCGACCTGCTCACGCTGCTGCCGCTCCTGAAGGAGCATCCCCTGTACTTTGCCCGCTGCATGGCCGTGACGGATGACATCACGGCGCTGTACATCAAAGAAGTGGGGCACATGGACGCGAAGGTGCGCATCATGATCAATGGAGGGCTGGACCCCTTACTTGCCCTGCGTCTGGTGACGCTCTCGCCGGCCCAGTACTTCCGCCTGTGGGACCGGGGAGCCATTGCCCCCGGACGGCGTGCTGACATGGTGCTGGTGGACAGCCTGGAGAATTTTGACGTGCAGCACGTCTGGAAGGAAGGGCGGCAGACCGTAAAGAACGGGGAGCTCATCCAGGATCAGAAGGGACGGGTCTCCATCCCCCTACCCAAGGCTGTGCACGTGACGCCGCTGACGGTCGAGAACCTCCGCATCCCTGTTCCGCGCGGAGGGGAGGAGTTCAAGATCAACGTCATCGGCGTGACCCAGGGCGATATCATGACGAAGACGCTCGTCAAGACCCCGCGCATCGAGAACGGTTTTGTCGTGGCGGACCCGGAGCGCGACATCGCGAAGATCGTTGTGCTGGAGCGTCACCGCAACACACGGCGGTTTACGGTGGGCTTTGTGTCCGGGCTGGGCATCAAGTGGGGGGCCCTGGCCTCGTCCGTAGCCCACGACGCGCACAATTTCGTGGCGGTCGGCGTGGACGACCGGTCCATCGCCACAGCCATTGCGCGCCTGTGCGAGACGGGCGGCGGGCTGACCGTGGCGGAGGGGGCGACCGTCAAGGGCACGCTGCCCCTGCCCATCGGGGGCCTGATGTCGGACAAGAGCGCTGAGGAGACGGCCGACGCTATCGCGGAGCTGGAGATCAGCGCCGCGGAGCTTGGAGTAAAGATACCGCATCCGTTCATGGTCCTCTCCTTCCTTTGCCTGTCCGTCATTCCGGAGCTGCGCATCACGGACCAGGGGTATGTGGACATCACGAAGGGCGGCTTCCGGCCTCTCTTTGTGAAATAAAATCATAGGGGCTTCAGCCAGGCTGCCGGGCTCACGCGGAGCCACAGGCTTCGCGGCGTTCGGCAGATCGGCTGTGTCAAAGCGAGGCGCAATCGCCTCGCGATGACCAGGAGGGTTCTTTCCCCCCTGAGCCTTAATTTTGAAAGGAGCGTGTTTAGTTTGGAGAGTTTGTTCAAGGTCCGGGAGAGCGGGAGTACCTTCTGGACGGAGGTGCTGGCAGGGGTAACGACGTTTGTCACCATGTCCTACATCATCTTCGTCAACCCCGGGATCCTCAGCAAGACGGGTATGGATTTCAATGCCCTGGTTGTTGCGACGTGCCTGGCCTCGGCGCTGGGTACCTTCCTTATGGCTGTGCTGGCCAACTATCCCATCGCGCTGGCGCCGGGCATGGGGCTCAATGCCTTCTTTGCTTTTGG
>JAEEGY010000241.1 GCA_016280565.1 Fretibacterium sp. | reverse complement strand
GCAATGTCCGTGCCCGCGCCAATCGCGATCCCAATATCCGCCCGTGTCAGCGCGGGGGCGTCGTTGATCCCATCGCCCACCATCGCCACCTTTCCCTGTTCCTGGAGAGAACGGATCACAGCCTCCTTGCCGTCGGGCAGGACCCCGGCGATGACCTCGTCAACACCAGCCTGCGCGCCAATGGCCCTGGCCGTTTTTTCGTTGTCCCCGGTCAGCATCACGACGCGGATCCCCATGTTGCGCAATTCCTGGACCGCCTGGCGGCTGTCAGCCTTGATGACGTCGGCGACAGCGATGACCCCTATAAGTTTATCATTCTTCACAAAGAACAGAGGTGTCTTTCCCTGTTCCGACAGGGTTTGCGCTTTTTCCGTCAGAGCTTCATCCACAGGGACCTGGCCGCTGATGAACTTCATGCTTCCGCCCAGCACCCTCTCCCCGTCCAGCCGGCCGGACAGTCCGTTCCCCGGCAGCGTTTGAAAATCCAAAACATCCTGCGCCTGTATCTTTTTCTCCCCCGCAAGCCCGACAATGGCCCTTGCAAGGGGATGTTCGCTTTTCTGCTCCAGGGAGTGAGCCGTCGCGAGCAGTTCCAGCTCGGGAATATCCCCGGCGGGCAGGATATCCGTCACCCTGGGCTCTCCGCTGGTGAGCGTCCCGGTCTTGTCCAGGGCGGCAATCTGAATTTTCCCGGCCTCCTCCAGCGCCACCGCCGTCTTGAACAAAATGCCGTTTTTCGCGCCCTTTCCATTCCCCACCATGATGGCGACGGGCGTAGCCAGCCCAAGGGCGCAGGGGCAGCTGATGACCAGAACGGCGATCCCATGAGCAAGGGCCGTGCCAAAGTCCCGCCCCAGGAGGAGCCAGACCACCGTTGTGATCACCGAGATCACGATCACGGAGGGAACAAAGACGCCGCAGACCTTATCCGCAATCTTGGCAACGGGGGCCTTCGTGGCGGCGGCATCACTCACCATCCTGATGATCTGCGCAAGCGTCGTATCCTCTCCGACGCGGGTCGCCTCACACTTAATGAATCCGGACTGGTTGACCGTTGCCGCGGACACGATATCGCCCACAGCTTTATCAACGGGGATGCTTTCGCCTGTAAGGGCTGACTCGTTTACGGCGCTGCTGCCCTCAAGGACGATGCCGTCCACAGGGATATTCTCGCCCGGACGGACGACAAAGGTATCGCCCTTTTTCACCTGCTGAATGGGGACCGTGACCTCCACATTGTCCCGGATGACGGCGGCGGTTTTGGGCGCGAGCTTCATCAACCCCTTCAGGGCGTCCGTCGTCCTGCCCTTTGAGCGGGCTTCCAGCATTTTTCCTACGGTGATGAGGGTCAGGATCATTCCGGCGGACTCAAAGTAAAAATCCATCATGTAGGCCATGACTGCGCTGGAATCGCCGTCGGCCTGAGCTCTGGTCATGGCGAACAGCACCCAGACGCTCCAAACGAAGGAGGCCATCGACCCCATAGCGACCAGGGTATCCATGTTGGGGGCTCTGTGCCACAGGCTGTTGAAGCCGCTGATAAAGAATTTCTGGTTGATCACCATGATGATCCCTGCCAGGAGCATCTGGGTCAGGCCCATGGCGACGTGATTGCCGTCAAACCAGGCCGGCAGCGGCCAGCCCCACATCATGTGCCCCATGGAGAAGTACATCAGGACCATCAGGAAGCCTATTGAGGCGATCAGTCGGCGCCTGAGGGCCGGAGTTTCGTGGTCCGTCAGGGCATCCTCTCCCGCCGCCGGGGAGGGCGATGCGGGGGATGGCTCCTCCTTTAACTTCGCGCCATACCCCGCTTTCTCAACGGCGGCAATAATGGCGTCGGGCCCCGCCGTCCCCTCCACGCCCATTGAGTTTGTGAGCAGGCTGACCACGCAGGATGTCACCCCGGGCACTTTTTGAACGGTCCTCTCCACTCTCGCGCTACACGCGGTGCAGCTCATTCCCGTGACGATGTACTGTTGCATTTCTTTCCCTCCGTTTATCCTGGCACAGCGTTCCTGATTGGGCCCTGTCCATGTCCCATGTTGCCCTTAGTATTGTAAATCCAGGGGACAAATGATGGAAGGGCTGTCATGGACTCTATCCCCCGCGGGCCCTCCGTGTCCAACTTCGATACCCTCAGGCGCAGCACCTCAACCTGGCGCCGTCCCCGGCGCGCGAGCGCAACCTGGCGCCGGAATGTCGGAACGTGACGATCTGCTAAACGCGGGGCTCCACATAAAACAAGGAGGGGCGAACCCCTCCTTTCTTATTCTTCCATTTCCTTCATCTTTGCCAGGACCTCTTCCCGGCTGGGGATGGACGGCGCCGCCCCCGGCCTCGTCACGGCGATAGCCGCGGCGACGGAGGCGAACCTCATCGCCCAGGACGGGTCGCGCCCATTGAAGACGCCGCCGAGGTAAAAGCCCGTGTAGGTGTCCCCCGCCGCCGTGGTGTCCACCGCCTGCACGGGAACGGCGCTTTGACGCATAAGAACCCCCTCTTCAGCGTAAAACGAACCCTTGGGCCCCACCGTCAGGATGACCGACGCCTTTGGTATCCGCGCCAGCAGGCACTTTGTCATTTCCTCCGGGTCACCAGGCGTTTCCAGGTGAAGGAGCTGGGCCGCCTCGATCTCGTTCAGCAGAAGGTAGTCAATGGAACTCAAAAGCGGCGGAAGCGTGTCATCCATAGGGGAGGGATTGAGCGCAATGAGCATCCCGGCCGCCTTTGCCCGCTCCACCAGATAGGGCAGCTCACTGATCTCGTTTTGCAGCACAAGGGCGTCGCCCCCGGAGAAACCGGCAAGGGTGCGGTCGATCTGCTGGCGCGTGATGCTCCGATTCGCCCCGCCGTACAGCAAAATGCAGTTGTCACCCTTCTCGTTCTTCTGAATGATGGCATGTCCCGTCCGGACGTCCGTCAGACGCTCCACGTGGTCTGTGTTGACGCCCGCCTCCCTGAGCAGTTCCAGAAGGAACTCGCCGTCCGGGCCAATGGCCCCGGCATGATAAACCTCAAGCCCGGCCCGGGCAAGGGCGACAGACTGATTCAGCCCCTTGCCGCCGGTGTAGGCGTGCAGGGAACGCGACGCCAGCGTCTCCCCTCCCTGCACAAAATGAGGGACATCGTAAACATAATCAATGTTCAGAGAACCAAAACACAAGACCTTCATGATAGGCCTCCCCCTCTTGTCCTCAGAATGTAAATCCTCCGTGGATATTTTACACGAAAACCCTCCTTAATGGGCCTGCCCGGTGAACGCCACGGGTGCGCGTCAAAACGAGACGCTTTTTCCTCCGCACCTTCACTTAAAATTGAAATATAGTACAATACAACTACTGTTCCATTTTCAAAGGAGGCCTTACGTTACTCTGGTGGACGCAGGGGACGCGGGCGCGGATTTCGTCATCATCGTAGGGCACCTGGGCGAGAACCCGCCCTTTAAGGAGTGGAGCTCCCTCAATGTCGCCGCACACACCCGGGGCATCGACGCGATTATCGACGGGCACCGTTTCGAGGGCGTGCGAATGACCCGTTCGGATTTCATCACCGACACTGACGCTCTGGCGCACTACATCAAGAGTCTCTCGTCGATCCCGGAGACTTACAGGGAACCACAGGGACAGGGACGGATAAAAGTTATCGGGAAATAATAAAAGAATAAAGGGGTGCAGGCATATCCCGCTCCCCTGAAAACTGTTCCTCAAAAATATCATATCGTTTTCCGCATCGTAAAAATGTTCTGTCCGTCTTTATGCTCATAAGCTACGCTGTCCATTGTCTTCTTGACCATATAGATGCCAAGTCCGCCAATGGGCCGTTCATGGGTGGGAAGTGTCAGGTCAGGGTCGGGCTTTGCCAGCGGATTATAGGGAACGCCGCTGTCAATAAAGGTCATCACGGCCATGCCCTCCTCCACTCCAAAACGAACCGTTGCGGAGCCGGCGCCAGGCGCATAGGCGTAGTGGGCGATGTTGACGAATATCTCCTCCGCCGCAAGCGTGATCTGCATCGCGGTCCGCATCGGCACTTCGTGGTTTTCGAGCTTTTCCTCGATGAAGGCGAGCACGTCGGGCAGCCTGTCCACCGAGGCCTCGGTGATGAGCTCGTTCGGGTCAAAGCTCAGAGAGTCGGTCCTCCCGATAAGATCAAG
>JAEEGY010000240.1 GCA_016280565.1 Fretibacterium sp. | reverse complement strand
CTGAAGGAGATGTCCTCCGAGAAGGACGCGCAGAGCATGGCCAAAACGCTGAGCGGCTCGTACGCGGTGGCCATCGTCCCATCGTTCGTCAAGGCGGGGTTTGTCCTGGGCGGCTCCTATGGCGAGGGGCTGATCCTGAAAAGGGAAAATGGCAAATGGTACGGCCCCAGCTTCTACAACCTCGGCGGCGGTTCCGTGGGGCTCCAGATCGGTGTGCAGGACACGTCGCTGTTCCTTGTGGTCATCAATAAGAAGGGCGTGGACGCGTTCCTGAGCAGCAAGACGAAGCTGGGCGGGGATTTTTCGGTGGCAGCTGGCCCCGTGGGGCGCTCGGCCGAGGCCGCGACGGACGCGCAGATGAAGGCGTCCATTTACAGCTACTCCATGACGCGGGGACTGTTCGCCGGCGTTTCGCTGGACGGCTCCGTCATCAGCATCAGCGTGAAGCGCAACGAGGAGTTCTGGAAGGGCGTCAAAAAGGCGGATAAGGACGGGGACGGCAAGGTCTCCGCGAAGGAGGCGCTGACGATCCCGGCGACGGACAAGCGCATCCTGCCCCTCACAAAAGCGCTGGACGATTTCATTAAGAAGGCAAAGTAAAACCGGCAGCGTGAGATAAGCTGACAACGATCCCCCGGCGCGAGGCCGGGGGATTGCTTTATTGCCGCGTCGCTGGCGGGGCCTCACCGGCGGCGGCGCCGGCCAGGGAAAAGGAAAGGGCTGCAAGGGCAGGGGGATGCGTTTTCCTTCCTTTGCCGCTGGGATTGGTATAATAAAGCATATCCCATGAAGAGGAGGGAGCGCCATGCACATCACGCTGTGGTTCAGCGCGACGGAGCATTGGGCAAAGGAGGCGTATATCCGCGTGCCTCGCTCGAACCTGCACCTTTTTCAGTCGCTGATCTATAACGTGCTGCCGCCGGACAGAGCGGCCTTTCTGCACGAGCAGGGGTATTCTGTTCACGGGCGGCGGATGAAGCTATTTGCGATGAGCTGGCCCATCGCGGCCTCCGTTCCTGAGTTTGAAGAAAGGGCGATACGATTCCCCCTGCCGGTTCGGCTGGTGGTCTCCACGCCGGTGACGGACACGCTGGACGGCGTTGCGGGCGGGGCTTTGAGATCAGGCGAGTTCCGCGTGGGCAACAACACGGTCCGCTGCGAGCGTGTGGAGGCGGAGCAACAGCACGTTGATGGGGAGAGGCTGACGGTGCGGACGCTGTCGCCCATCACCTGTTATGACCAAACGGAGCGTAACGGGAGGCCCTACACTGTCTACTTCGCGCCGGAGGATCGGGACTTTGGCGTCTCTGTGAATAACAACCTCGTGCGCAAGTTCAGGGCACTCTACCCCGGTCGGGAGGTCCCCGCAGGGAAGGTCAGCATTAAGCCCATTGGCCAAGTTCATTCCCAGATAGCGCGTTTCAACGCGGACTCCCCCTTCCCCATTAAAGGATGGTCAGGGCGCTTTTGTCTTGAAGGCCCGCGAGAGCTGCTGCAGGTGGCGCTGGACTGCGGCATAGGTGCCAAGAACAGCGCGGGCTGGGGGTGTGTAACGAAGGAGGGATAGAAAACGGAAAACTTCCTGCGAGGGTTGGAAACGTAATGTGTTTCCTGTGAAGGGAAATATCAATCTTCCTGCGTTTAGGTTTAGAAAACATATTACTAATTGACATAATCTTGAGTGTGTGAAATAATAGGGACACTTGAGGGGTTGTTTGTGCATAATTTTTATCAGGGAGGTGGTGTATCGTGGGGTTCCCAAATGCAGTTTGTGCGCTGGGAGAGAGGGAGTTAAACCGGTCTGGAGAAAACGCTTTGTCGGATGTGATCAGCTTCACCCAGATGCCGGCGGATATCGTGGAGGACTCCGGAGATGAGAAGGCGAAAAGGCTCCCTGCTCAGGAGATCCACGTTATCCTGGATGTTCCGGATCCGCAGTCTCGACCTGTTAAGGTGCTTGGCATAAGGAAAATCGAGTTAGCGAATTTCTGGGCGGGAAGAGAGGATGACAGGACAAAGAAGTGTCGTTATCTTTATCGTGACCCTGTCAGTCCTGCATCAACGTGGCGCTATTCGCCTCTCTATAAGCTGGGCAAGGGAG
>JAEEGY010000239.1 GCA_016280565.1 Fretibacterium sp. | reverse complement strand
CCTGGCGGTTGGGGCCCACGTCGTGAACCCGAATGATCTCCACTCGCCCCTCCAGCAGCGCGGAGAGGGCCACCGTGCCCTCAAGGGTCTTCCCCGTTACCCCCTTCATCGAGTGCCCGAAAAGCAGGGGCTGCCCCAGCCCTCGCAGGGCCTCCGCTTCCTTGATGAGGAGCCGGTCGCTGTTACCCCGTTTGGCGACCCCGATGCCGGGGTCGAGGATGACGCGCTCCGGGCTCAGCCCCGCCTCCTCCGCGGTGCGCAGTTTCTCTCTAAAATACCCGTGGAGTTTCGTCATCAGGTCCTCCGGGTCGGGGATGGCCTTCATCGTGGCGGGGGTCCCCTCCATGTGCCCCATGACGTAGGGCAGCCCCGTCCGCGCAGCGCAGGCAAGCATTGTCCCGTCCAGCGAGCCCCCGCTGACGTCGTTGATGAGATCCGCGCCCTCCTCCGCCGCGGCGAGGGCCACGCGCCCCTTGTACGTGTCCACGGAGAGCACCGCGTCGGGAAACGCCCGGCGCAGCGCCCGCAGCCCCGGCAAAAGCCGGGAAAGCTCCTCCTCCTCGCTCAGGGGGGAAGCCCCCGGCCGGGTGGACTCCGCTCCCAGGTCCAGAAGGTCCGCCCCCTCCTTCAGCATGGCCTCCGCCCGCGCCAGCAGGTCCTCTTCGCCCGTTACGCGGCTGGGGCCGTGGAAGGAGTCGGGCGTCAGGTTCAGGATGCCCATGATCTTTGTGCCGCTGCCCAGTTTCAGCTCCCGGCCGCGGGGAAGGGGAAGCGTCCAAGCCCGGACGGCCTCGTTTTTGAGCGTCGCGCTCAGGGCAGCCCGCAGTTCCTTCAGCCCCCAGCAGTCCATAGCCTCCAACTTTTGCAGCAGGCGAAAGAGCTGGGAGTCTGTCCCCATCATTAGGACGCCGCTCCGCTCCGTCTTGCCGTCGATGACGTGTTTGGCGACAGCCGCGTCCCCCCCGCGGGACAGAAGCTCCTGCTTGATGAAGGCCGCCGCCCGGTAGTCCACGCTGGGGGCGAAGAGCGTCAGGACCCTCCGCTTGGGCTGAAGGTAGCGCAGCGCCCGCGGGTCCGCCCCGATGTGTTCCACGATCCGCGCCAGGTCCCCGGCGTCCCGGCCCCGCAGCGGGTAGAGAACTTCGCCGCTTCCGTTTTTTCCCTCCGTCATGGCCTCTCCTCCTTATTTGTTCTCCAATGAGATATGATATCCTAAAATTTGGGTATGCAGAAAGAGCCAAAATGCGCTAAGATTTATAGAGAGATATGAGGCTGAGCCCCAAGGGGGTTCAAGCAGGAGGACATAGATAAATGAACGAAATTCCCCGCGGCTCCTCGAACAGGAGGGGCTATCGCAATAATGAGATCCCACAGCAGCCGGAGGACATCCTCTTCCAGAGCCGGCGAGTATCGTCACGCGGCGGCAGAAGACGCGAGGAGGCCGAGGCTGCCGATGCCCCCCGGCCTGTCCGAACCGGCCACCGGCGGCAGCAGAAGAAGAAAAAACGTCCTTCCGTCCTGAAGGTCATCTTCATGACGCTCCTGTTGCTTATCCTCCTTGCCGTCGGGGTCGTCAGCGCGGGGGTGGCGTGGTACGTCGTCAAAATTTCGGAGGACCTGCCCAGCATGGTGGAGGTGGCAAACCCCAAGAGCAGCCTTCCCTCCATTATCTATGACCGCAACGGGGAGGTCATCGCGCGCCTGTTCATTGAGAACCGCACGCCCCTGGAACTGCACCAGATCTCGCCGTGGCTCGTGAAGGCCGTGCTGGCCGCCGAGGATTCGGCGTTCTACCAGCATGGGGGCATCCGCATCGGCTCCATCCTTCGTGCCCTGTGGATCGACATCGTGGAGAAGGGCAAGGTCCAGGGAGCCAGCACCATTACCCAGCAGCTCGCCCGCAACCTCTTCCTGTCCCACGAGAAGAGCATCACCCGCAAGGCCAAGGAGATCATCATCGCCATGCGCATGGAGAAACTGTTCTCCAAGGACAAACTGCTGGAGCTGTACCTGAACACCATCAACTTCGGACACGGGGCCTGGGGGGCGGAGACCGCCGCCCACACCTACTTCGATAAGCCTGCCGCGGAGCTCGACATCGCGGAAGCCTCCATTCTGGCGGGGCTCATCGCCAACCCGGGGCGCTACAACCCCCTGAGCAACCTCCAGAACGCCAAGAGCCGCCAGAACTACGTGCTGGGCCGCATGGAGCTGTTGGGCTGGATCGACGCGGAGCAGAGGAAGCAGGCCTACGAGGAGCCCCTGGAGTTCCGCAAGCGCTCCAACCGCATCGAGGAGTACAATCGCGCGCCGTACTTCGTCTCCCACATCCTGTTCAACGACCTTCTGCCCACCTACGGGAAGGACGAAGTTTACAGCGGCGGGATGCAGATCTACACCACGCTGGACATCAACCTTCAGGAGAAGGCCCGGGAGGCCGTCAACACCATCGCGGCCCCGGCCAGCGGCGCGCTGGTCTGCATGGCCTCCAACACCGGGGAAATTTTGGCCCTCGTGGGAGGCAAGGATTTCAAGGAAAGCAAGTTTAACCGCGCAACTCAGGCCCTCCGCCAGCCGGGTTCCAGCTTCAAGCCCATCGTCTACGCCACGGCCATTGAGGAGGACATCATGCCCAGCGACCACTTCCTTGACGCCCCCATCACCTTCAAGAACCGCGGGGGCAATGGCAAGGATTGGTCGCCCAAGAACTCCAGCAAGGGCTACGCGGGGGAGGTGACGCTCCTGCGGGCGATCGTGAGCTCCCTCAACACGGTGGCTGTCCGAGTGGCGGCCTACATCGGAACGGACCCCATCGTCGCCATGGCCCGCAAGATGGGCATTGAGACGAAATACCTGCCCAACGACCTCTCCATCGCGCTGGGGACGGCGAACCTCACGCCCCTGGAGATGGTGACGGCGTTCAACTGTTTCAACAACGAGGGCAAGCGCATGACGCCCCTCATGATCCGCGAGATCAAGGACCGGGACGGCAAGGTGCTGGAGACCCGCAGCCCCGCCCTGGCTCAGGCGATGCGCCCCGAGACGGCCTTCACCATCCGTTCCATGCTGCAGGACGCGGTCCGCGCCGGTACGGGCAAGCCCGCCAGCCTTCCCAGGGTCACGGTATTTGGCAAGACGGGGACCTCCAACGACTTTATCGACGCCTGGTTTGTGGGCGGCGTGCCGGGGATGACGACGGCGGTCTACGTGGGCCGGGACGACAACAAGACCATGGGGCGCAAGGCCTTTGGCGGCACGGTGGCCGCGCCCGTCTGGAAGAAGTTCATGACCTATGCCGTGGAGGAACAGCAGACCCCAGAGAACTTCCCCAACGCCCCGGGCTGGGTGGAGGTGGACCGGGTCTCCATCTGCCGCACGTCGGGCTACCGTGCCCGGAGCGGCTGTGCGTCTGTCCCGCTCTACTTCCACTCCGGCAAGGCCCCCACGGCCCAGTGTCCCATCCACGGAGGCAGCTACGCGGCGGCGGACAGTGACCCCAGGGGCCCGCGGCTCTTCCTGGTGGAACAGGACGACGCCTATCTGGCGAAGATGGAACAGCAGGAAGAGGAGGAGGAACGCCAGCAGGCCGCGGCAGTGGCCCCGCCCGCGTCGGCGAAGGCCTCGGCGATCCCCACGCCAACGCCCGCCCCGCGTCCCAGCAATGCGGACGAGGTGGAGCGTCGCTACAAGCAGCTTCTCAAGGAGTATGGCATCGAGTAAAGAGACCGTCCGGAGGAGTTTTCCTGATTAAAAAGGAACTCCTCCAATGGTATAATAAAAGAAACTTTATCTTTCTTGTGGAGGTGTAGGTTTCTTGAAGCTGCGGAGAAACAGAGTTTTACTAAGGACTACAGGAAAGTTAGTTTCAATGCAAGGGGCTCCGGAACTGGAGCCCCTTTTTTTCACAGGAAAAGGGCGAAGTGTGACGAGAGAGCGATATAATAGGAGTGCGGGGGGCTTGGCGTGTCTCGCCAGGCTGGAGGGGCAATCACATCGTGTCGCCGGCAGGGCGGGGCTTCTTTCGGACTGGGACGTGAATAAAAGCATCTGGGATATGTTCTGGTCCATGTAACAAGGTATAATAAGGCAGGTCAGGTTTGGGAACCTGCAAATGGCTGCTCCTTCGATAGAATTTACCTGAAGGAATATAATTTGATGTGAAAATCTAAATCTATGGAGGTTTTTTCTAAAATGGAGATCAACAAGACACAGAGCGGAACGGAATTGACAGTGGCCCTGGCGGGACGGCTGGATACGACGACGGCCCCGGAACTTGAGGCGGCGCTGGGTGGCCTGGATGGTGTGACGAAGCTCATTTTCGACATGGCGAAGCTGGACTACATCTCTTCAGCGGGGCTGCGCGTGCTGCTGGCCGCGCAGAAGAACCAGGAGAAGAGCGACGGCGGCATGACCGTTGTGAACGTAAACGAAGAGATACGGGAAATTTTTGAGGTAACGGGGTTTGATGAAGTCCTGAACATCGAGGCGTAGAACTGACCAGCCGCCATTCCATGAAAACTGCGGTATTTTGGAAGGGAGGGGAAAAAAGTTGGATGAACTGACCGTTGAAGCGTTGACGGAGAACTTACCCAGGGTGCTTGCCTTTTTGACCGGCCATCTGAAGGAACACGCCTGCCCGCCAAAGACGCAGAGGCAGATCGAGGTCGCTGCAGAAGAGATATTCGTCAACATTGCCCACTACGCCTATGCGCCCGGCACCGGCTCCGCGACGGTTCGTTTTAGAATGGAGGAGGGTATGGCGGTGATGACCTTTATTGACAGCGGCGTTCCCTATGATCCGCTGGCAAAGCCCGACCCTGACCTGACACTTCCAACCAAGGAACGGCCCATTGGCGGACTTGGCATCTATATGGTCAAGAAGACAATGGACAGCGTAGCTTATGAGCATAAAGACGGACAGAACATTTTTACGATGCGGAAAACAATAT
>JAEEGY010000238.1 GCA_016280565.1 Fretibacterium sp. | reverse complement strand
GTTCAGGACGTTAAAGATCGAGTGGGCGTTGGCGATCTGCCGCCCCACGTCGGAGGCGCTCTGCAAGATCAGGGCCTTGTAGAGCGGGAAGCAGAGGAGGAACAGGACGATGCCCAGGAGGTTGAAGAGGACGTGGGCGGCAGCGGCCTGCTTGGCGTGGCGGGTGGCGTTGATGGCGACCACGACAGCCGTCAGGGTCGTGCCCAGGTTGTCGCCCAGGATGATGGGGATGGCTGCGTCGATGTCCAGCAGCCCCTGGGAGGCCAGGACCATAGTCAGGCCGATGGTCGCCGCGCTGGACTGGATGAGGATGGTGAGGATCATCCCCGCCAGGACGCCCAGGATGGGGTTATGGCTCAGGGAGAGCAGAAGCGTCCGGTGTGATGCCAAAAGCGGGGTCGCGTTTTTCATCACCTGCATTCCCATGAAGAGGAGCCCCAGCCCAAGGAGCCCGCTGCCAAGGTAGCCCAGGCGCTTTGTGCGGCTGAAGAGGTTGAGCCCCACGCCCACCGCGACGATGGGCAGGGCGAAGGCCTCGATGTCAAAGGCGATAATCTGGGCAGTGACGGTGGTCCCGATGTTTGCCCCCATGATGATGCCGATGGCCTGTTTCAGCGTCAACAGGCCCGCGTTGACAAAACTGACCGTCATGACGGTGGTGCCGGTGCTGCTCTGGATGAGGACGGTGACGAGGATGCCGATGAACACGCCCCGAAGAGGGGTCTTGGTCAGTGTCCCTATCAAATGGCGCATTTTGTTCCCGGCGATGGACTGCAGGGCCTCGCTCAACAACTTTATTCCGTAAAGAAACAGGCCGACTCCGCCGGCAAGGCTGAACAGGGTTGATATATCCACGTTTCGCTACCTCCGCATAATATTTGAAATCAAGTATATCACCTCGCGGCGGCGCGAGGGGCCAGTGGAACATGGGAGAGGAGGCCGCAAGTCAGGGACGAACCCGGCAAAGTGATGATCTTCCATGCGGCGTCGAGCTCAAACTGCTTGTTGACTTTTGGGCGGACTTTTTTTATAATGCCGGGGAGTTTAGGAAAGGGGGCCGATGGGTCATGATGAATTGTTTTGATAAGTGTTCCATGTCTATGGCTGCGCCGGCTCCTTGTGGAGAGGTTTCTTATTCTACGCGCATTTCCCTGCTGGACGCCCTCATTATGGCGTCCATTTTTGTTATTATTGCTCGCGGCCTCGCCCTATTGTTGAGCGTGGCTGTTATTAGAGGGCAAATAAAATAGGGGAGCGGAGGAAGCCAAAGACTTTTGAGAGAAAAGAGGCTGTACTCCACAGCCGCTCTTTTTATTTATCAGTGCTGTTGGTCTTTTGGGCTACAATCGAACGTTCCCGGACGGCCGCCGAGGAACGAACGATATCGCAGCAATATAATTTGATTGAGAAGGAGATATGACAATGAAGAAAGTATTTGCTCTCGTTGCAGTTGCCGCATTTGTTATGACGGCTGGCTGTGCGTTTGGCGCTGATGCCTTCAAGCTGGGGGCCACGGGCCCGCTGACGGGTGGCGCGGCCATCTACGGCAACGCGGCCAAGAACGGCGCTCAGATCGCCGTCGATGAGATTAACGCCTCCGACAGCAAGGTTAAGTTTGAGCTTCACTATGAGGACGACACCCACGACGCGGAGAAGGCCGTCAACGCCTACAACGCGCTGAAGGACTGGGGGATGCAGATCTCCATGGGCGCTGTCACCTCCAAGCCCTGCGAGGCCATGGCCGCCGAGAACTTTGCGGACCGCATCTTCGCCCTGACGCCCTCCGCCTCCGCCGTTGCCGTCACCGCCGGCAAGGACAACGTGTTCCAGATGTGCTTTGTGGACCCCAACCAGGGTTCCGCCTCCGCTCAGTACATTTCCGATAAGAACCTGGGCAAGAAGGTCGCCATCATCTGGAAAAACGACGACGTGTACTCCACGGGCATCCGTGAGACCTTCGTCGCGAAGGCCAAGGAGCTGGGGCTTGAGGTCGTCAGCGACATGACCTTCGCCGATGGCAACGATACGGATTTCTCCGTCCAGCTCACCGACGCGAAGGACAAGGGCGCGGAGCTTGTGTTCCTGCCCATGTACTACCAGCCCGCGTCCCTCATTCTGGCCCAGGCTGCTGCCATGGGCTACGCGCCGAAGTGGTTTGGCGTGGACGGCATGGACGGCATCCTGACCATGGAGGGCTTTGACAAGTCCCTGGCCGAGGGCGTCATCCTCCTGACCCCGTTCAACGCCGACTCGAAGGACGTGCGTACCATCGCCTTCGTGCGGGAATACAAGAAGCGCTTTGGCGAGGTGCCCAACCAGTTCGCTGCCGACGGCTATGACTGCGTCTACGCCTACAAGCAGGCTCTGGAGAACTCCCAGGCCACGGCGGACATGGACGCCGAGACCCTGTGCACCAAGATGATCGAGCAGTTCACCTCCATGACCTTCAACGGCCTGACGGGTTCCAACATGACCTGGAGCAAGGCCGGCGAGGTCACCAAGGACCCCAAGGGTATGATCATCAAGGACGGCGCTTACGCCGGACTCGACTAATTTTCAGGAACAGCAGGCGGGGAGAGGGACGGCCGTCCCTCCCCGCCCTTTATCCGTTTTTGCTGGAGTGCATCGAAAGCGCCGGCATGTCCGGCATTTTGGATGCACTCCATCTGACCCACAGATGAATTATTTGTAAGAGGTGCGTTCATGACCCTTTTAAATTTCTTTATCAGCGGCATCAGCCTGGGCAGCATCTACGCCATCATCGCGCTGGGCTATACGATGGTGTACGGCATCGCCAAGATGCTGAACTTCGCCCACGGCGATGTCATCATGGTGGGAGCCTACGTCTGTTTCTATGCCGTCTCCCGCTATGACCTGCCCCCCGTGGCGGGCGTGGCTCTCGCGATGTTTGTCTGCACGCTGCTGGGCATCATCGTGGAGAAGCTGGCCTATAAGCCTCTGCGTCAGGCCCCGTCTCTGGCGGTGCTCATCACGGCTATCGGCGTGAGTTATTTCCTCCAGAACACGGCGCTTCTGCTGTGGTCCTCCAACCCCAAGGTCTTCCCCTCCGTCGTCGGCCGGGGGGCCATCAAACTGTTTGACGGGCAGCTCTCCCTCTCCCACGTCACGGTGGTAACGATCGTCACGTGCGTGGTCATCATGATCTGCCTGACCTGGTTCACCGGCAACACGCGGATGGGCAAGGCCATGAGGGCCTGCTCCGAGGACAAGGGCGCGGCCCAGCTCATGGGGATCAACGTCAATGCCACCATCTCCATGACCTTTGCCATCGGCTCCGGGCTGGCCGCCGTCGCCGGGGTGCTGCTCTGCTCCGCCTACCCGACGCTGATGCCCACCACGGGCTCCCTGCCCGGCATCAAGGCGTTCACCGCGGCCGTCTTTGGGGGCATTGGCTCCATCCCCGGCGCGCTGCTGGGCGGGCTGCTGCTGGGCGTCATTGAAATATTCGCCAAGGCCTACATCTCCAGCCAGCTCTCCGACGCGGTGGTGTTCGCCGTGCTGATCGTGGTGCTGCTGGTCAAGCCCGCGGGGCTATTGGGCGTGCAGATGCCGGAGAAGGTGTAAGCCATGACGATGAAACGATTGATAAACCTCAAGCGTGTGGAGGCCCGGCGCATCTTCACCACCTATGCGCTGGTCACGGCGGCCTTCGTCATCCTCCAGATAATGAGCTCGACGAAGATACTCAGCTCCTCCATGCGGGGGATGCTGGTCCCCATCTGTGCTTATATGGTCATGGCTGTCTCGCTGAACCTGGTGGTGGGCGTGCTGGGCGAGCTCTCCCTGGGGCACGCGGGCTTCATGTCCATCGGGGCGTTCAGCGGCGTTGCGGCGGCGTTTTTGCTGCAGAACATCCTTCCCTTTGCGCCGCTGCGTCTGGCGCTGGCCATGATCGTCGCGGCGGCCTTCGCGGCCCTTGCGGGTTTCCTCATCGGCATTCCCGTCCTTCGCCTGAAGGGCGACTACCTGGCCATCGTGACCCTGGCCTTTGGTGAGATCATCAAGAGCCTCCTCAATAACTTCTACCTGGGCGTCGACAGCGGCGGCCTGCACTTCAGTATGCTGGCCGATAACACCCGCCTCCTCGCCGGGGGCAAGCTGATCATCCGGGGGCCCATGGGCATCAGCGGCATTCAAAAGATATCGACCTTCCCCATGGGGTTTGCCCTGACTATCATCGCGCTGGCCGTCGTCTTCAATCTGGTGAACAGCCGCGCGGGACGGGCCTTCATGGCTATCCGAGACGACCGCATTGCTGCGGAGAGCATCGGCATCGACATCACGCGGTACAAAATGATGGCCTTCGTCACGTCGGCCGCGCTGGCCGGGGCGGCGGGGTGCCTCTTTGCCATGAACTACTCGACCATCGTCGCCAACAAGTTTGACTTTAACACGTCCATTCTGGTGCTGGTGTTCGTGGTGCTGGGCGGGCAGGGGAACATGCTGGGCTCCATCATCGCGGCCGCGGCGCTGACCATTTTGCCGGAGAAGCTGCGGCAGTTCGCCGACTATCGTATGCTGCTCTACGCTGTGCTCCTGATCGCGGCGATGCTGGGCGCCAACAACTCCACGGTCCGCCGTTTCTTCGATCGATTCAACCCGTTCTCCCAGAGGCCGGAAGAAGAGGAGGGAGACTGAGATGCCGTTCACGAAAACCAAGACGAAGCTGGTTCCCCTTCCCTCCAAGGCGCTGGTCCCGGACCGGGATGCCTCGAGGGCTCCGATTTTGGAGTGCATCAACCTGGGGATCACCCTGGGCGGCCTGAAAGCCGTTGAGGACTTTAACCTGACCATCGGGCGCACGGAGATCGCCGGGCTGATCGGGCCCAACGGCGCGGGCAAGACCACGGTGTTCAACCTGCTCATGAAGGTCTATCAGCCCACGACGGGCACGATCCTTCTGGACGGCATGGACACCCACGGCATGAACACGGCCCAGGTCAACCGGGCCGGCATCGCCCGGACGTTCCAGAACATCCGCCTGTTCAAGAACCTCAGCGTTGTGGACAACGTGAAGGTGGCCATGAACAACGACATGAGGTACAGTATGTGGAGCGCGATCCTCCGGCTCCCCCGTTACCGGCGGGAGGAGCTGGCCGCCCACCGGCGCGCGCTGAAGCTCCTCTCGATTTTCGACATGCAGGACATGGCGGATGTCCGGGCTGGCTCCCTGCCCTACGGGGCTCAGCGCCGGCTGGAGATTGTCCGGGCGCTGGCCACAAATCCGTCGCTTCTGCTGCTGGACGAGCCGGCGGCGGGCATGAACCCCTCCGAGACGGTGGAACTGATGGAGAGCATCCGCCGGATTCACGATATGTTCCAGATCGCCATTGTGCTGATTGAGCACGATATGAACCTGGTGATGAACGTCTGCGAGGGCATCTGCGTGCTGAACTTTGGCCACGTCATTGCTAAAGGGACGCCGGCGGACATTCAGTCCAACCCGGCGGTCATCGAGGCGTACCTGGGCAAGAAGAAGGGGGCGTAGACAGATGACGGAACCCATTTTGAAGGTGGAGGACATCCACGTCTACTATGGCAGCATTCACGCCGTTAAGGGGATATCCTTCGAGGTCAACGAGGGGGAAATCGTGACGCTTATCGGGGCCAACGGGGCGGGGAAATCCACCACGCTGAATACCATCTCCTGTCTGCTGCACCCCAGCACGGGGAGCGTCTCCTTGCTGGGGAAGCCCCTGGCGAAGACGCCGCCGCACAAGGTGGTGGAGCGGGGACTGGCCCAGGTCCCGGAGGGACGGCGCATCTTCCTCCAAATGACGGTGCAGGAGAACTTAGAGATGGGGGCATACACCCAGACGGCCCGAGGCGCGTCGGGCGTGGCGCAGGACCTTGAGAGGGTCTACGACTTCTTTCCGCGCCTCGGGGAGCGCCGGCGTCAGGTGGCGGGGACGCTGTCAGGCGGCGAGCAGCAGATGTTGGCCATGGGCCGTGCGCTGATGAGCCGGCCCAAGCTCCTGATGCTGGACGAGCCCTCAATGGGGCTTGCCCCCATCCTGGTGGAGCAGATTTTTGAGATCATTGCGGACCTCCATAAGAAGGGCTCAACGATCCTCCTCGTGGAGCAGAACGCCCAGATGGCGCTCTCCATCGCCAGCCGGGGTTACGTCCTTGAGACGGGGAAAATCGTTACTACGGGGACGGGAGAGGAGCTCTTAGCCTCGCCCGCTATCAAAAAGGCCTATTTGGGCGGAGATTAGGAAGGGGACTGTCTAATTATGGAAAACAAGATCAGGCGGATTGGCGTGCTGACAAGCGGAGGAGACTCTCCCGGCATGAATGCGGCGATACGCGCTGTTGTGCGTACCTCGATCTCCTGCGGCATTGAGTGTGTTGGCATCCGCAGAGGGTGGCAGGGGCTCATCAACAGCGACTTCGTGCCCATGAATGGTGAGAATGTCCGCCACATCCAGTCGCGTGGAGGCACGATCCTCTACACGGCGCGGAGCGAGGAGTTCATGACGGAGAAGGGACGCGAAAAGGCCGTCTCCACCTGCAAGATGCTGGGTCTGGACGG
>JAEEGY010000237.1 GCA_016280565.1 Fretibacterium sp. | reverse complement strand
GGCCGCCGGGTATGTGACCGGGGATTTCCTCGGTTACCTGAGGGATGAAACCCGCATTACCTTCCCCTGGACGATGATCGACAAGATCACGCCGCGCCCTGCGGAGTCGGTGGAGAAGGAGCTGACGGCCCTGGGGGTGGAGGACATGGCCCCGGTCGTCACGGCCCGGCACACGTATATTGCGCCCTTCGTCAACGCCGAGGTGCCTCAGTACCTTGTGGTGGAGGATCGCTTCCCCAACGGACGGCCGCCGCTGGAGAAGGCCGGCGTTTACATGGCCGACCGCGAGACGGTGAACAAGACAGAACGCATGAAGGTCACCACCTGCCTCAACCCGCTGCACACAGCGCTGGCGGTGTATGGCTGCCTGCTGGGCTACGAAAAGATCGCCGACGAGATGGGCGACAAGGAGCTGAAGGCCCTGGTGGAGCGCATCGGGTATGTGGAGGGGCTGCCCGTGGTGACGAACCCCGGCATCCTGGACCCCCGCGCCTTCATTGACGAGGTGGTGACCCAGCGGCTTCCCAACCCCTTTATGCCGGACACGCCGCAGCGCATCGCCACGGACACGAGCCAGAAGGTCCCCGTCCGCTTTGGCGAGACGTTGAAGAGCTACGCTGCGGACCCCAAGCTGGACCCCGCCAGCCTGACGTTTATCCCGCTGGCGCTGGCCGGATGGCTGCGCTACCTGCTGGGTGTGGACGACAAGGGCGCGGAGATGGCCGTCAGCACGGACCCGATGCTGGCGGAGCTCCAGGCGGCGCTGGCCTCCGTGAAGCTGGGAAAGCCGGAGAGCGCGGCGGCCGCGCGGCCCATCCTGACGAACGTCCACCTGTTTGGCGTCAACCTTCAGGAGGTGGGCCTGGCGGACAAGGTCGAGGGGATGTTCCGGGAGCTCATTGCCGGCCCCGGCGCGGTCCGCGCAACGTTGAAGAAGTATCTGGGATAATAATAACCTGGAAAAGCATAAAAGCCGCCAGCCCGGCAAGGGCTGGCGGCTTTTTTCACCCATAAAGCAGAGAGGGCCTTTTTCTTCCACTCAAAATACTCCCCCCAAAAAACGCGGAGGGCCTTGTAGGCCCCCCGCGCTGTCTGCTGTCTGTCTGTTACCTGTTACAAAAACCGCCTGTTGCTGTGAAACTTAGAATGTGATCTTCGTACGGAAGCGAACGATGTTGTCCTTGTCACTCCAATCAGACGTCGCATCATTCAAATCCTTCTTCTCACCCTTGTCAGCCTGGACGAAGTTCAGACCAAACGTCACGTTGGGATTGTACTTGTACTGAACGCCAAGGCCCCACTCGGACATATCGTCAAAGAACTTCTCCTCGGCCGCAGTCAGACCGTCACGCTTGTACCCATAGTAGAACAGGTGGGTGCTCCACTTCTCGTTCCACTCCTGAGCCAGAGCGATACGGAAAACCTTCATATCGTGGTCGATATTGCTGGGCAGGTACGTCGTCGCAAAGAAGTGACCGTCGTTCACGCCGCCGGGCATCCAGAAGTCCTTGTCAACCTGGCCGTACTCCAGCCACAGGCTTGTGAACTTCAGCGCCTCCTGCTTGACGTCAAGCATAACGCTCCAACGATTAGAACTATCCTCCTCAGGCTTATCAGCCGTATAGATTAAAAATCAGCTGGCGGACTTCAATGCCTCTTTTTCCTCCCGCGTCCTCAACAGGCCAAAGTGGATGGTGAGGCAGGTCGCGATCAGCACGGTGAAGATATAGAAGGAATACGCCATGACTTTAAGCGGCGAAACGCCGGCAAGCTCCGTGACGATCAGCATCCCTCCGTCGTGGGGCATGACGGCCAGGAACGCGCAGGCAAAAATATCGATAAGGCTGGCCAGACGCTTGGGTGCAATGCAATACTTTGCGCCAATTTCCTTCGCGATGGGGCACGTTACAATGATGGCGAGGGTGTTGTTGATCATCGCGGCGGAGAGGAAGCCAGACAACAGGCCGATGCCATACTCCGCGCCCCGGCGGTTGCTGATCTTCTTTGAAATGGAATCCACCATCCACTCAACGCCGCCATAGTAGCGCACCAGGCCAATAATCCCCGAAATCAGGATCGCGACGATGCTGATGCTGAACATATCGGCCATGCCGCCGCCCACACCGCGCGCCCAGTCAAAGACGCTGACGGTCCCCTGAGCCACGCCAATAATGCCGGTGAGGGCGATGCCGATAAACAAAACCAGCGCGACATTGAGACCGCTCAGGGCCGCGACAAGGACGAGCACGTAGGGCAGTATCTGCAGAAGGTCATAGGGGCGGGCTTCAATGGTCCCCTGCGCCGTTCCCCCAACGGAATAATACAAGCCCAGCGCCACCAGCGCCGCGGGAAGCGCTATCAGGAAGTTCATCTTGAACTTGTCCCGCATCTCTGAGCCGCACCCCTCCGCCGCCGCAATGGTGGTGTCGGAAATCATGGAGAGGTTGTCTCCAAAGTAGGAGCCGCCGATCACCGCCGCGCACACGGCGGCCAGGTTCAGCCCCGCCCCCTGAGCCACGCCGATAGCCACCGGGGCCATGGCCGCAATCGTCCCCATGGATGTTCCAATCGCCGTGGAGATGAAGCAGCACATCAGGAACACGCCGGGAATGAGCAGCTCCGGCGAGATAAAATGCAGGCAGAAGTTAATGACGGAGTCCTTACCCCCAATGGCGGCTGCGGCGCCCTGAAAGCCTCCCGCCATCAGGTAGATCAGGACGATGATCATCACGCCGGGATTCCCCATGCTCTTGCAATAAACATCC
>JAEEGY010000236.1 GCA_016280565.1 Fretibacterium sp. | reverse complement strand
GGGGTCTGGGGGACACACATGGCCTGGCCCCTGGCCTTTGCTTCGGCGTTGGGGAATCTTTTGGGGAGGTCCCTTGAGGAATGCGCTGAGGTTCTGCGGGGCTTCCAGGCCCTTCCAGGGCGCGGACGGGTCCTGCCTCTAAAGGAAGGGCGTTTCGTGGTGGACGACGCCTACAACGCCAACCCCCTGTCCATGAGGGCTTCGCTGGAGACCTTTGTGGGACTGCCCATGAGCTGGGAGAAAAAGACTGCAGTCCTCGGCGAGATGCGGGAACTGGGGCCGGACGCGGTGCGCTATCACAGAGAGCTGGAGCCGCTGCTGGATAAGCTGGGGAACGTCATCCTGGTTGGCGGGCTGTGGCGCGAGGCCCTGCCTGATCATCCGGGGCGTTTCTTTGTCGGGGATTGGCGGGAGGCTCTTGATATTGTACAGGGCTTGGACTGGCGCGGCCTCTTGGCGAAGGGCTCTAATAGCCTGGGACTCCAGAATGTCGTCCGGGCGCTGTGTGGGGAGGGAGCATCATGACACGGGCGGCGTGGCTGGGGGCGTTGTTCTTCTGCCTCAGCCTTGTATTGCAGGCCCTCTGGATACGTGCCCAGAGGCGTATGAGCCTCACCCAGGCGCAGAAGAGCTACGGGGTGTGCATCGACGTTGAGATAAAGGCTGCGACTCCCTCGATGGGGGGCGTGGTGTTTCTGGTGCTTGGGCTCCTGGCTCTGGTCATGGATTGGAGTGTGGACTCTCTGCTCCTCTGGAGCCTTCCCCTGGCGGGCGGGGCCATTGGTCTGCTGGACGACGGGCTCAAGTTCTTCAGCCATTCCAGCGAAGGTTTCCGGAGCCTGGGGAAGCTCCGCGTGCAGCTCATCGTTTGCGCTGTGTGGACGGGGCTCCTGTTCCTCGGCGGGCGGCTGGGGTTCTGGCCGGGGCTGCCGTCGCCGTGGTGGCTCACGATCCCCCTGACCTTTCTGGGAAGCGTGGGGATGATGAACGCCGTCAACATCACCGACGGACTGGACGGCCTGGCGGGGGGCTGCACGCTCATCTCGCTGGGAGTTACCCCTTTCCTGATTCCCGTTACGGATTTCAACGTGACGGCGGTTGCTGTATTATTCTTCATGGTGGCGGGGTTTCTGTTCTTCAACGTCCGGCCCGCAAAGACCTTCATGGGGGACACGGGGGCCCACTTTCTTGGCGGGGCGCTGGCGGCGCTCTGCCTTGTGAACGGCCGTCTCCTGGCATTGCTGCCGGTGGGGTTCCTCTTTGGCCTGGAGACACTGTCCTCGGCCATCCAGATTTTTACGATTAGAAAACTGAACCGGCGCGTCTTCCTCATGGCTCCGCTGCATCATCACTTTCAGCGCAAGGGATGGGATGAGACGGAGGTCACAACTCGGTTCTGGCTTGTTCAGGCCGTGGGGGCGGTGTTGTTGACGCTGCTGCTGCTTTCGATGGCTCAGCCCGCGGGGGCGTTTTGAATTTTCAAGAGGTGAAACTTTATGAGTGAGTCGGTCTCCTGGAGCGGAAAACGGATTACTATCGTGGGCGCCGGAGTGAGTGGAAGGGAGCTTGGCCTGCTGGCGGCCCGCCTTGGAGCAAAGGTGTTCGTCACAGAGAAGAAGGAGCTTTCGAGCGAGGTCCGCAGGCTCTTTGAGGAGCACGGCATCGCCTGGGAGGCGGGGGGCCACACGGAAAGGGCCTTTGACGCGGACGTCCTGCTGCTGAGCTCTGGCATCCCCCCTCGCTCCGAGGTGGTTCAGGAGGCCAGGCGGCGCGGCGTCCCCCTGATGGGGGAGCTGGATTTTGCCGTCCCGCAGCTCTCCGCCCGTTTGGTGGGCGTCACGGGCAGCAATGGCAAGAGCACCGTCACTTCCCTCATCGGGCACATGCTGAACAAGCTGGGCTGGAACGCGGGGGTGGGGGGCAATCTGGGAACGGCGGCCTCGTCCTTCACGGGGAAAAAGCTTGACGCAGTGGTGCTGGAGCTGAGCAGCTTTCAGCTTGCCTGGGCCACGCGGCTGGGGGCCAGCGTTTCCATCGTCACGAACCTAGCGCCAGACCACATCGACTGGCATGGCAGCTATGAAAATTACGTTGCGGCCAAGGCGAAGGTCCTCTCTCTGCGTGCGCCGGACGGCTGGGGCATTGTTCAGGACCGGGACGTCGAGGCGCTGGGTGTGAGGGATTCTCAGCGCATTATCACGCTGAGCTGGGAGCGGGTGCCCGTTCACAAAATGGCGGGGCACATTTTTATGGACAAGGAAAGGGCATTGCTCACGCTGGAGGGAAAGGAATACCCGCTCTTCAGCTATGCGGACACGACGCTCCTTGGGGCGCACAACCTGGAGAATGTAGCGATGACCCTGACGGCTCTCCGTCTGTTGGGGGCCTGGGATGGGAGCCAGAAACCGGCGGAGCTGTTGGAGGGCTTCTCACCCCTGCCGCACCGGTGCGAGAACGCCGGGACGGTGGACGGGGTGCTCTATGTGGACGACTCCAAGGGGACGAACGTTGCCGCCTCCGTCACCGCCATGACCTGCATTCAGGGGCGGAAGGTCCTTATCCTTGGGGGGCGCGGCAAGGGGGAGGACTACGCCCCTCTGGCCGAGGGCGTACTACGGGAGGCGGACGCGGTGGTCCTGCTGGGTGAGGAGGCAGACGCTATTGGAAAGGCTCTGGCCCATGCTGGTTTTACGGCCCTCCACCGGGCAAAGGACATGGAGGAGGCCGTTAAAATTGCCCATGATATCGCGCGTCCGGGGATGACGGTCCTCCTATCGCCGGCCTGCACGAGCTGGGATATGTACGACAACTACGGGCAGAGGGGCGACCACTTCTGCTCGCTCGTCCGCGCGCTCTCATGAGTTCGGTCTCCCCATCCGGCTTGGGGCCTTCAGGGAGTGCAGGGGGGGCCTCCCCCGCGTTAAATCTGAGAGAAAGCCAGCCATCCTCGCGGCCCCCTGGAACGTTGCTGATCTGGGCTATCCCTCTGGTCCTCAGCTTCTGCGGCCTGGTGATGATTGCTTCCCTCTCGCTGCGCAACAGCATGGCGGGGGGCAACCCCTATGGGCCTCCGCTGCGGCAGTTTCAGTTTTTCGGGATCGGGCTTACGCTGATGGTCTGCTGTGCCCTCTCCTCGCCTGATTTCTTTCGCCGTCACAGCGGGACGCTCTGGGGGATTTCCTGGGTCCTGCTGTTGGGGACGCTTGTTCCTGGCCTGGGGGTGCGGGTGGGAGGAGCGCGCCGGTGGCTGAGCCTCTTCGGCGCCCGCTTCCAGCCCCTTGAGTTCCTTTTGTTTGCGGTCCCCATCTTCATGGCTGACCGCCTGGCCACTGTCACGCGTCAGGGATACCGTGCCTTTCTCCGCCCCACGTTGCTGACGATGCTGATATCGGTCGTGCCGCTTTTGGCGCAGCCTAACCTGGGGGGGACGATCCTGGTGGTGGCCATTTGTTTCCTGATGCACGCTGAGAGCCGCGGGTGGAAGTTCCCCGCTGTTGGAGGAATAGTCGCCGTGGCTGTGGTGATCGCCCTTATTCTTGTGGCCCCCTACCGGCTGAGACGTTTTGAGGCCTTCTGGGACCCGTGGTCCGACCCGATGAACAAGGGGTTCCAGATTATTCAGGGGCTGGTCGCTTTTGCCAACGGGAACGTCACAGGGGTAGGGATCGGCAAGGGCCTCCAGGAGGAAGAATATCTTCCTGAGGCGGAGACGGACTATATCTTCCCGGCTATCGGTGAGGAGTTTGGCCTCGTGGGTACGCTGTTCCTTCTGTTGCTCTACGCGGTCTGGACGTTTCGGGTTTATCGTCTTTATTGCCGGGCACGCGACCCGTTCCTCGCCTCACTGACGCTGGGACTGGCGGCCTCGGTCATCTGTCCGATGTTCACCAACCTGGGCGGGGTCACGAAGCTCATGCCCCTGACGGGGGTCCCTCTCCCCTTTATCAGCGCAGGGGGAAGCTCAATGGTTTTCATGTGGATGAAGGTCGGGCTCCTTATCGCCATCAACCGCGCGGTGCATAACCAAAATGTGCAGGGATAGGGAGGAACGAAAATGTCGAGAGTCCTGATTGTCTCCGGAGGGACGGGCGGACACATCTTTCCTGCGGTGGTCTTTGGTCGGTGGCTGGAACAAAACCGCGGCGTGGCTGTCTCCTGGCTCTCCGGTTCCCGGCCCCTGGAGGCGGAGATCTATGCCTCGGCCGGGGTAACTCCGTACAGGCTCTCGTTGGAGGGATCGCCCCTGGGAGTCCGTTCTCCGGGGCGGGTGTTGCGCCGCTCTCTATCTCTTTTCTCCGCCTTTGGTGAGACCCGGCTATGTCTGAGCGAAGTCTGCCCGGAGGTGGTGTTCCTCTTTGGAGGGTATGTGTCCTTCGCGCCCCTGTTGCTCTGCTGGCGGCGTGGCATCCGTGTGGTGGTGCATGAGCAGAACGCCGTGGCGGGGCGAGTGACGCGCCTGGCCTCGCGCCTGGGAGCCACGATCACAACGGGCTGGAAAGAGTGCGCGGGACTTAAGGGGGCCTATACGCCGGTGGGGATCCCCGTGCGGGAGCCGGAACGACTTCCCCGGGAGGAGACGCTGAGGCGTTTGAGTCTGTCGCTCCCGGAGACCACCCGCGTTGTCGGGGTCGCCAGCGGATCGCTGGGCAGCCGTCCGCTCATAGAGAAACTGATGGGCGCGGCGGAGGCGTTGAGAGGACGGGCTGATGTTGCTTTCGTTCTGCTGGGGAATCCTGTATCCTCTGTATCCGGCGGAGGGGAGAACGTACACTTCGTCGGGCGGCAATGGGATATGAACTCCTTTTACTCCCTCTGCGATGTGCTGGTTTGCCGGGCGGGGGGCTCCACCCTGGCGGAGGCGCTGCGGTGGGGCATTCCAACATTGGCCGTCCCCTGGGAGGCGGCGGCGGAGGGGCATCAGGTGAAAAACGCCCTCTGTTTTGCCGCGGAGGGCGGCGGAGATGTTTGGCGGGAGAACGATAATACACCCCTTGAAAAGGCGATCGAGGCGCTGCTGAAGCGTACTTCCCCTGCCTGCGGGGGCGCTGTCGAGGTGTCTTCCTCTCAAAAGTTGGCCAAAGCGGCGGGGCTTTAACGTGGCGGGGGTGAGCAAATCGCCACTTATTTGATACAATATTATATATTCGGAACGCCGTCCGGCTTTCTTTATCTGAGAGCAAAGGCGGGCGAGCCAGTAGAGAAAGGCGTCTTGGGCTTATGGCGGAACTGTCGGGTGTGAAACGGATCCATCTTATGGGGATCAATGGCGCGGGGATGAGTTCCCTGGCAAAGTTGCTCTCCGGGCTTGGGTACGAGGTCAGCGGCTGCGACCTGGAAAGAGGGCACTACCTTGAGGAGGTGGAGGCCCTGGGGGTCGTTTGCCAATCCGGACACTCACGGGACCATATTGACCACTTCGCTCCCGATCTTTTGATCTACAGCAGCGCCGTCCGTCCCAACTGTGAGGAGCTGGCTGCCGCGCGGGAGAAAGGCGTCCGTACGGTGCGGCGGGGCGAGGCGCTGAGCTGGCTCTTCAACGCTGCGGAGGGTGTCGGTGTCGCCGGGACCCACGGCAAAACCACCACCTCCTCCATGATGGGACTGATCCGCTCGCGGGCAGGACTCTCTCCCACGCTGTACGTTGGGGGAGAGATGCGCGACATGGGGACAAACGCTGTCCTGGGAACAGGGCCGCAAGAACTTTTTGTGTCCGAACTGGATGAGAGCGACGGCTCCTTTGAGCTCT
>JAEEGY010000235.1 GCA_016280565.1 Fretibacterium sp. | reverse complement strand
CGCCTTGAACGTCTATTCTGCTGTTCGCCGTCATATCTTGGTCAACGACCCACCAGCCTGCGGTTAAACTCGTCTGATTTAGAGCTGAGCTGACATTCTGCGCCTGCTGTAATTTTCCGTCCTGATCAACGTAACTGTTAGACGGAAGAGTAGCTGCCGCAAACGGAGCAATAGTGCCTGAGCAATTTAATGTTACATTGCTGCCTATCGTTACGCTGCCCCCTACGTTCAATATTCCGTTATGACGTCCATAGCCGTAACCGATATTGCCGTTCGCTGTAATATTTCCGCCCGTCAGTTCGATACTTGGACACGTGAGCGACTGGGAATTTGCGTTGTCTGAAGTCAACCCGTTGTAACCAAGCCCGATTGCCGCCGCTTTATTTGTGCCTGTTGCCGTAACAGTGCCGCCAGTTATTTTTATGCTCTTGAGCGTTCCTGTATCGCCTCCCCCGATACCTGCTGCCGTAAAACCGCCCGTTGCGTTGACAGTTCCGCCTGTTATGGTTACTGAGCCTGTAATGCTGTTGACGTAAGTTTTATTGTCGAAGTTGTTTGTATTGTCAGAAACACCGCTGTACTCACTGCTTCCGATTCCTGCCGCACCGCCTGCCGCTGTGGTGTAGTCATACCACGTTCCGCCCTGAGCGTTAATCGTTCCGCCGTTGATGGTGATGTCGCCGAGTCCCTGCGGATATAAATACATAGTTTGTGTATTTGTGTTGCTGTGGTTTCCGATTGAGCCAATGCCCGCGCCGCCGCCGTAGTTCTTTCCGCCCGTGGCGTTGAGAGTGCCCGTGCTTGAGGACGTGATTTCGAGGGTACAGCCTGCCGGGACCGCGATGCCCACGCCGCCGAAGCCCGCTTTAAGTGTGTTCGTACCTTTGACGGTGAGATGAAGTTTTGCGCCGTTCACGAGTGATATTCCCGAACACGGAAAGTTTACTTCGGAGTAATCCGTGTTGAAACCGTCAATCGTGAGGTTCAGCTCTATTCCGTCAACGACTATTGCGCCCTGCGAGATGAAAAAACCTGATTCCCCTGCTGATGAGCCGGCCGGTATTGTTCCGCCTATGGACTTGCCTTCGTACTGAGATTTGTTAGAGCCGTTGATGACGACGGCTGAAGAAAGCGTTACGTCCGCCGCCTGTGCTGATGATACGAACGACACCGCAAAGATCAACACGAGGATGAACGCGAACAGAACGAGCTTAGAAAAGGTTAGATGGGTGCTTCTGACTGCTGACTTCATTGTACATCGAACTCCTCTCCTTTTGAAAGAGTGAAATCACTGAAGTGAGGGCGGGGACTGTGACCGCGTTTTACACAGCCACGCGCTCTCTTTTTCTTGGCTGAACTGGCTTTAGCGTGCTTCGTCTTATCCCAAACTCCCTGAGAACAGGTTCCGTCTGGGCATGGAAGTACGCCACCTCCTCCTCCGGCGTCATGCCCCTGATCTCTTCTCCGATGCTCAAACGTATCGCGTCCAACTCGTCCTCAAACGTATCGAAAGTTCTCTCATTCATCACTAAGTACCTCCCTCGCAGTGGAAATGGCTACGCCTCCGTATCCTTCCTCATTATTGACGCTCATGGTGCGAATCCTTGTTTTATCACGATTAATGTGCTGGAAGTTGTAAGAAATTATACAATCCAGTTCGTATGCCGACGCCATAGCGACGTGCAGACTGTCGAGACGGTGTGAAAAAGGGATGATCCCCCTCGTCAAATAGAGTTCTCCTAAGTGTACAGCCTCGGGCGTGGAATCCAAAACCGTCACGTTATACTTTTTCACAAGGGCTAACATATCACTTCGCTTCGGCTCTGGAGCTTTTCTTAGCTCCTGTATCACATATTCCGAAGTATACGCCTCATACAACCCAATATCAACAGCGGCAACAACCTCACGACATCCTCATGTCCCGGCCTGTCTCCGTCAAAATAATAGTTGAACACCGTCGTTTCCAGATATAAACGCAGCTTACCGATTTTTCATCACCATTATTTTTAGAGGCTTTAACGACTCGCCACTCCGTCCGCCCATGCGGGCGCGAGGGCCGCGAGAACCGCGACCACCAACAGCCCCGCGAGGGCGAAGCGCTGTCTGCAGCCGGAGGATCTCGCTTAATTGTTGCATTTTATCACACTTTGGAGAAAATTTTCAATGTTGGGAAGGGCGTGGGGCGGCTCCCTCAGCCGCCTGACGGCGACGATGACCGCCGCCGTGAGCTATACCAACCTGTGGTGGCCAACCGATGGGGTAAGTGTCCTTACAGCGGCTCCACCGCCCAGGCGGGGATGAGGCGCCAGGCCCTGCGGAGTTCCGCGATGTGGCGCTCTGCCTCGGGGTCCATGGCGTTCAGGCGGGCGTAGAAGGCCGCGCTGTGGTTCATCTCCGCAAGGTGGCAGAGCTCGTGGAGCATGACGTGCCGCGCAAGGTCCGGCGGCAGGAAGAGCAGACGCGCGTTCAGGTTGATGTTATGCCGCGATGAACAGCTCCCCCAGCGGGTCCTCATTTCCTTGACGAAGACGCGGGCCACCGCTTCGGGGCCCACGAACTCTGCTGCCAGCTCCCGCAGGAGAGGCGGCAGGGCCTCCTTGCCACGAAGCCGCAGCCAAATCTGCAGAGCCTTCAAAGCCTCCGTCTGAGTGAGGGCGCGCGAGAGGCGAATGATCCCCCCCTCGGGTGAAAGGCGCAAAGCCTTTCCTGACAGACGATCCTCCGGCGGCACAAGCTCAACATCCCAGGATTCCCCCAGGGCCGGAAGCTCGATATGTTCCGGCAGAGTCACGGGATAGCGTCCCCGTTCCTTTGCGCGCAGGGAGACCCTGTCAACACTCCGCAATATCCAAGCAAGGTGTTTTTCCAGGAGAGGAGACAGATTTTTCTTAAAGCGAAAGGACAAAGGAACGGTGACCGTCAGGCCGCGCTCGTCGACAATCAGCCGGATGCGCCTGGAGCGGGCACTTCGCCGCAGGGTCCCCCACAAGGGGGCGCCGCCGTCTCCCAGCTCCAGGGTGAAATGGATCAGTTCCCCGCGGCCGCCGTTCTCTCCCGTGACCGTCTCCTCAAAGCGGCACTGTACCATAGAAGGAGCAGGCTCAGACGGCATTCTCCTCCCCACGGAGCAGACGGCCAATGTTCGCCCGATGGCGGAAGATGGAAAGCGCCGCCAGCAACGCTGCCACGCAGGTGAAGGGCAGCGGGGCATCCAGCATCCAGAAAAAAGCCGGCATCGCCGCCAGGGACAACATGGAGGCCAGCGAGACATAACGGGTCACGCTCATGACGCCATACCATATCGCCCCGCACATCAGGACAATGGCGAAGGAGGGGTAAGGCCAGACGAAGAACATCGTTCCGTAGGTGGTGGCCACGCCCTTGCCCCCGCGGAATTTGAGCCAGATAGGATAGTTGTGCCCCACGACCACCGCAAGGGCGGAAAGGGCGAGCAGCAGAGAAGCATCGCCGGAAAACGCGCCATTGCCCGGAACTCCGGCGTGTGCAACCAGGAGCAGCGCCAGCGCCCCCTTGAACATATCGACCAGCGCGACGAAGATCCCCCATCCCTTGCCCATCAGACGGCGGACATTCGTCGCGCCAATG
The DNA here is from genome assembly GCA_016280565.1 of Fretibacterium sp. Taxonomy (GTDB): domain Bacteria; phylum Synergistota; class Synergistia; order Synergistales; family Aminobacteriaceae; genus JAFUYV01. The sequence continues at coordinate 11,565 of JAEEGY010000235.1, read as the reverse complement.
GAGCCAGAGCCTACTGTCCGGATGTCCACTCCCCTGACCAGCCGGGCGGCAAGGTAGCCCGTGGGCAGAGAGCCAATGAGATAGGACAGGGACATCCATAACAGGACAGACCGCACACTGAGCCCTCCTTCCATCTTCAGGCCTCCTCAGTCGATGCCGCTGATACGGTCGGACCCGCGCTTGATGTTGAGTTTCACGAGGTCCTTGTCCTTGAGCACATCCCAACGGAAGTTGAGCACAAGGAGGAAGATGGCCGAGAAGGGGTCCATGCGCCAGTGGGTTTCGCCCGCAGCACTCTCCCTCTGCCCGTAGGCGCTGCGGACCGCCTGGAGCTGACGCAGGCCGCGGCTGTCCTCGTCCACCTCGGCCAGGAAGCCCCGCACCTCGGAGATCGTGTCGATACCCGCCGCGCGGAGGATCTGACAAAGGTGCTTAAAGCTCTCCCGGAGGTAGGCGGAGTCCGGACTGAATGGAGGGAAGCCGGCCTCAAGGGCGACCTCGTTCCAGTGGCTGAGGCGGCTGGGGTCCTCCCGGAAGAACTGGTAGAGTTCTTCATCGGTGAAGGTCCTCTCCACCGCGATAGTCTCCTCACGGGTCCGCCCGGCAAGGGGTGCCGGAGGCACAAGGAAAGCCTCGTCCCGCGCCTCATCCCTCAGGGAGAGGAAGCCCTCGTCGGCCTCCTCAAGGAGGGCTGCCAGGCGGACGAGCTTACGCTTGAGTTTCTTCTCGGAGAGGGCCCCGACGCTCATGTTGACCTTCGGGGCAATGGTGGCCCACGCCTCCTGGAGCATGGTGCGCAGCTCCAGCCGGAAAGTCAGCCCCTGATACTTCTCCCATTCCCTCAGGCTGGAACGGGTGTCGGAGAGCGCAAGCGTATAGACGACGGCCGGGTACCCAAAACGGAAGGGGTCCTCAAGGCCGCTCGAGGGCACGGACCGGGATTCGTCAACATCGAACTCCGATCTGACAACTTCCTCGATCCGGGTCACATCCTCCGGGAAACGCAGCAGCACGCGCACCGTCACCAGGTCCAGGCTGGCAAGAGCGCTCTCTCCCCTCAGGGAAGGGACCGCCGGATCCTCCAGCGCGTTCAGGTTGTGGAGCAGCTCGCTTGGAGTCTTTGCCCAGCCCTCGATCGCGTGAAACTCCACCCCTTCGCGCTCGACCAGATCCTGGATCAGGTTGCGTATGCGCGAGGCGTATTCCTCGTAGAGGGATAACTTTTCTACATAGCTGATGCCCAGCTCATCAATACGTCGTTTATCCAATTCCCCATCACCGCCAACAAATGCGCCGTCTGCGGGCTGTCTGCCCGCTCGCGGGCTTCCTGCCGACTGTACATCCTTTTATACAAATCATATTAAAGTATAACCCAGGAAGCCCTCAAAGGGAAGCGGGATTAACTTCAGCGCATGACCTTCTCCCTCAGCGCCTGATAGCTGTCCACTATTATAGGATACTACCAATTATTTACCTTCGCGCGGCCATGGCAGCGCCGATAAGACCAGCCTTGTAGCCCAGGGTGCAACTCACCAGGCGCGTCATCTTCTCCCCTTCCCGGCGCTCACCAAAGGTCTCTTCCTCGACCTTGCGGCGCAGTGGGACCAGGAGCCGCTCCCCCTGTTTGCCAATGCCGCCCCCGATGCTGATCACTTCCGGCTGAAGGCCATTGATAAGATTGCCAAGTCCGCAGGCCAGGTAACCAATGTATTCATCCACCACGCGCTGGGCCACAGGGTCCCCGGCATCAGCAGCCGCGAAAGGCGTGTGCCCGCTGACTGTGCCTTCGCGCCGCGCCAGTTCCGCCAGCCCGCTGTTGGGGTGGGCCTCCATGGCCTCCTTCGTCATGTTGATGAGCCCTGTGGCCGAGGCGTAGGCCTCGAAGCAGCCCCGCCGCCCGCAGGTGCAGGGACGCCCCCCATAGGCGATGACCATGTGCCCAAACTCGCAGGCCGCGGAGTTGTAACCTGTCCAGATCGCCCCGTCGATAACGAAGCCCGACCCAACGCCCGTTCCCAGCGTGATGACCATGGCGCTGGACGCCCCCCTGGCGCTCCCCGCCACCACCTCGCCCAGGGCAGCGGCGTTGGCGTCATTCTCCAGGCGCACAGGCAACCCTAAGGCCTTGGACATCAAGGGCCCAATGGCGAAGTCCCGCCAGCCAAGGTTGTAATTGTAGAGGACAACGCCCGCTTCGGAGTCCACCGCTCCGGGGGAGCCTACCCCCACGGCGCGGATATCCGCGCGGGAAACGCCTGACGCCGCGGAAATGGCGTCCTCCACCGCCTTCAGGATGTCCTTCAGCACGACCTCCTGGGGACGGTCCGCTCCGGTGGGGCAGTCCGCCTCGCCAACGATGCGCCCCGCCTCGTCCACAACGCCAACCTTGATGTTGGTTCCCCCGATATCCACGCCGATGTAATACGACACCGTGCTTTCCCCCTTTGGGATTTACTTGAACGTTGCCGCGACCCTCTCAAGCTCGTCGCGGATTTTGATGTGCTGCGGGCAGGCCTGCTCGCAGCGGCCGCACTTGATGCACTCGCCCGCGCGCTTTTTGCCGTGCATCGTCACCAGCCAGTTTTCGCGGCCCTTTGCCAGCTCCATGTTGCCGTAGAGCGTCAGCATGTTCATCGCCGCGAAGGAGCCGGAGATGCCGATGTCCTGCGGGCAGACCTTGGCGCAGTAGTTGCACGTGGTGCAGGGGATGAGCGGTATTTTCGCCAGTTCCTCCCGCGCCTTTTCGATGGTCTTCCGCTGAGTGTCCGACAGGTGGGTAAAGCCCTTCATGCAGGCCAGATTGTCCTCCATCTGTTCCATGTTGGACATTCCGGAGAGCACCGTGATAACCCCCTCCAGGTCTGCGGCGAAACGGATAGCCCACGATGCGGGGGACGATTCCGGCTCCGCGGCCTTCAACACCTGAACAACCGTCTCCGGCGGCGTGGCCAGCATCCCGCCCTTCACCGGTTCCATGATGATGATCGGCTTGCCGTGCTTCCGGGCCACCTCATAGCACGCGCGGGATTGATAGGCCGGGTCCTCCCAGTCGCCATAGTTGATCTGGAGCTGAACGAACTCCGCCTCCGGGTGCGCGTTTAAGATAGCCTCCAGCTCCTCCGGCGTCGAATGGAAGGAGAAGCCCACGTGCTTGATGAGGCCTTCCTTCTTCTTTTCCTGAACAAACGTCCACAGGTCAAAATCGTCAAAGAAGTGCGTCCGCGTCTCGCCCAGATTATGCAGCAGGTAGAAGTCAAAGTATCCTGCGCCCGTCTGCTTCAGCGAGGTCTCGAACTGGGCGATGGCATCCTCCCGCTTTTCACACTTGATCCACGCCGCGTTCTTCGTCGCAAGCTGGAATTTTTCTCGCGGATAGCGTTCTACAAGGGCCTGACGGATGGCGTCCTCGCTGCCGGGGTAGGCCCAGGCCGTGTCAAAATAAGTGAAGCCCGCCTCAAGAAAGCGGTCCACCATCGCCTTTGTCTGCTCGATGTCGATAACGTCGTTAGGATCTGAGCCGCCGCCGACCCTCGGCAGACGCATCAGCCCAAAACCAAGTTTTTTGATCTCCTGTCCCAGGTACGCCATTGGATTACCTCCCTCGTGGAAATCGTCAGCCGCTTTTATTTTACCGTACACAGAAAATCCGTGGCGCAGCGCAGCCTGCTAAAACACGGCGAGAAAGTTCACACAGAGGCCTCCGCGTCGTGTAAAATAGAATAGGGAATATTTGTTCGCAGAAAGGAGATATCCCTGTGCTGTTTGACGAGAGGGAACGCGCCCGTTTGCTGGAGCTCTACACTGCCCTGCCGGAGGAACTGAAGAGGTTCTGCCGTCTGATGGCGGTTGCGCGCGTTCCGGTGGGGATGACGAACTTTGTTCACTGTCTGAATGAGGCCTGCGTCTGCCGTCCCGGCGGGGGAAACTGGTATCTTGCTCATTTCAAGGAGGCAGTTAAAGCTCTCCCCGGGGATATCCTTTGTGAACAGTCCATTGGGCAGTACAAGCAATATCAGATTTCCCCGCTGTTGACCGCCCCGCTCTGGAAAGAGGCGGAGGAGCGGAAGGAAATTGACCGGTTTGATGGGGCAACCAGCAATGTGCTGGGCCTGGAAACGCTCAGCCTCACGGGGCGCGGCAGCTCGCTGGAGGACCTTTTCAGCCGGATGCTCCGTCTGGCCGTCCTGCGCCGGGACCCCGACAGCTTTAACAGCTACTGGCACAGAGGGCAGACTATGTGTGCCGGTTTTACCGATGCCGCCCTGGACGCGCTGGCGAATCCCTTTGAACCGGAGGCTATTTTTCAGCTTCCCCCCGAATTGGCGGAGCCTATCTTCACGGTCCTGCTCCACGCGGCCCTGACCGACCCGGAGACCTATCAAAAGGTGACGGAGACACTCTTTGAGTATCCCGCTGAAGAGGCGACTCCTGGCCTTGAGTTGATGCTCATTGAGCGCCTGATCGAGCATGGGCGCCTGGATGAGGCGGAGGAGCGGTTAAAACACTTTGATGACCCCCAGGGTTTCAGCCTTCGTGCCGTTCTGGCCCTCTCCCGGCGCGGCGACGAGGCGGAAGCCCTTTCTCTTTACGACGAAGGGTTCAAGAGGATGAAGACCGCCAGGGAAGAAAACGGGGATGTGTTTTACAGGTCATGGACGGGGTTATTTTATCCCGTGCTGCTCGTCAAGGCGGGAAGGGAAGGAAGCCAGATAAAAGCCAGTCTGAAGGAGTCGGCTTATTGGGGGACCGTGGAGGATATCTCCCATCTGCGCCTTCTGTTGGGGCAGCTTCTCAACGTCTCGAAAGACAAGGGCTTTCGCATCCATCTGGACTTTTTCGAGGACGGGACCGCTGTGTTCCCCTGCCTGCTCCTCCTGCGGTGGCTCAATGCCGACCTGAGCGGAATGGATATCCATGCCCTGACGTTGATACTGAAAAAGCGGGGACTGGATTTTCTCTGCTCGGAACTGGCAGCGGCCTTTGAGTTAGAGGGTGGGGAAGCGGTGTCTCACCCGCTGGCGGCCGTCTTTTCCCAAAAAGAAGAATGGGAGCAATCCTTAGACGAGCTTCTGAGCATCGGAGGCAAGCCCCGCTCACAGGGGAATCCCAGGCGGGTCATCTGGGAGCTGGGCTGGTATGCCGGCAAAGATGGCAACGTCCTCTCCCTGGATCTGGCGCCTGTTGAGCAGACTTTAAAGAAGAGGGGCTGGAGCGGGGGACGCCACATCTCCCTCCGGCGGCTTTATAAAAATGCCCATGCTGTGCCCGGGATCACGGAGCAGGATATCCAGGTCCTGCCGGCGATCCGCGTGATGCGAAATTATTACGGGACGGACTATTTTCTGGACACCCACAGGGCTCTGGCTCTTCTGGCGGGACACCCTCTCCTCTTCAACAGCGACACGGGGGAAAGGGTGGAAGTTCAGGCGGTGGAGCCCATCCTCTCCGTTCAGGATCAGGAACGGGGCTATGTGCTGGCGCTCTCCCCCTTCCCTGAGGAAAACGAGCGTTACCTGGTGGTTGAGGAAGGCCCCAACCGCCTGCGGGTAACAAGTTTCGACGAACGGCGCCTGCATATCGCCCATATCCTGGGGCCCTCCGGACTCCTGATCCCCGCCCAGGCCAAAGAGTCGATCCTGCGGACTCTGGAGAGCCTGGCCTCCGTCATCACGATCCAGTCAGACCTTGAGGGAACGGGAGGTCTGGCCGAGGCCGTGGAGCCGGACTCGCGCATCTACGTGCAGCTCCAGCCCAATGGCGAGGGGCTGGATATAGGAGTGGTGACCCGGCCTCTGGGGCCGCAGGGCCCGGTCTGCCGTCCGGGACAGGGCGGAGCAGCCCTTTTTGGGCTTCAGGACAAGCGGAGGGTGCGCGCCTCCCGCGACCTTGAGGCGGAAAACGCCGCTCTTGCCGCCCTCTTAGAAGGGTGCCCGGCCCTGTCGGAGGCGGAACAGGTGAGGGAGGAGGGCTGGCAGATATCCGGGCCCTACCTGGCTCTGGAGTTCCTGGCACAGCTGAAGGAGCTTGAGGAAACGGTCGTGGTGGAGTGGCCCAAGGGCCAGAGCATGAAGGTCTCCCGCCCCACCGGCGAGTCTCAGCTCAATATCTCCATCCGCCAGGCGCGGGACTGGTTTGCCGTTTCCGGCGAGCTCCGCGTCCACGAGGGCCTGGTGCTGAGCATGAAGGAGCTTTTGGAGGCCATGAAGGCCGGGAAGGGACGTTTTGTCCCCTTAGGGAACGGAGAGTTCCTGACCCTGACACGGGAGTTCCACCGACGACTGGAGGTCCTTGCCTCGCTGGGGGACGTGCGGGGCGATGAGGTGCGCATCTCTCCCCTGGCGGCCAGCGTGACCGGGGAACTGCTGGAGGGGGTGGGGCAGGCTGACGTGGCGGAGGAGTGGCGGTCAAAGGCGCTCCAGATCGCGGAAGCGGAGCAGATGACCCCTGTCCTGCCCTCGACCTTCCGCGGCGAGTTGAGGGACTATCAGCTTGAGGGGTTCCGCTGGCTCATGCGCCTGGCGCACTGGGGGGCGGGGGCCTGCCTGGCAGACGATATGGGCCTGGGCAAGACGATCCAGGCGCTGGCGGTGCTTGTCGCGCGCGGCGCGGAGGGCCCGTCCCTCGTTGTGGCCCCCACGTCGGTCTGCCCCAACTGGACGGCCGAGGCGGCGCGCTTCGCCCCGACGCTGAACGTAAAATCCCTTCGGGAGACCGGCCCGGGGCGTACGGGACGCGAGGAGCTCCTGTCCCAGCTGGAGCCGAGAGATGTCGTGATCGTGAGCTATGGCATCCTTCAAAATGAGCGGGATATCTTCTCCGGGGTTGAGTGGAACGTCATTGTGCTGGACGAGGCCCAGGCCATCAAGAATATGGGGACCAAGCGGTCGTCCGCCGTGATGAGGCTGAACGGCGCCTTCCGCATCGCCACGACGGGAACTCCCATTGAGAACAGCCTGAGCGAGCTGTGGAACCTCTTCCGCTTCCTGAACCCCGGCTATCTGGGCTCCTTCGAGAGTTTCTGGCGGCGGTTCGGCGTGCCCATCGAGAGGAGCGGGGCAGAAGGCCGGGCAAGTCAGCCCGCGGAGGGGCTTGTGACGGCTGTTCCAGACAGACGTCCGGGACGCGAGGCGCGCTCCCGGCTCCGCCGGATGATCCGCCCCTTCGTCCTTCGCCGCACCAAGGAGCAGGTGTTGAGCGAACTGCCCCCCAAGACGGAGATCACCCTGAAGGTGGACCTGAAGGACGAGGAGCGGGCATTCTACGAAGCCCTGCGCCGCAGCGCCGTGGAGGAGCTCTCCGAGGTCCGCGAGGAGGGGGAGGGCGGCCGCTTCCAGGTCCTGGCGGCGCTGATGAAACTGCGGCGGGCCTGCTGTTCCGCCTCGCTGGTGAGCCCGGACATACACTTGCCGTCGGCTAAACTGGAGGCTTTTACCGACGTTCTGACCGAGCTTCGGGGGGGCGGACACAAGGCCCTGGTGTTCAGCCAGTTCGTCGACCATCTGTCGATCCTGCGGGCGTGGCTGGACAAGGAAAAAATACCCTACCAATATCTGGACGGTTCCACGCCCCAGGAGGAACGGGAACGGCGCGTGGCGGCCTTCCAGGCGGGGGAGGGGGACTGCTTCCTCATCAGCCTGAGGGCCGGCGGGACGGGGCTGAACCTGACCGCTGCGGACTACGTGGTCCACATGGACCCGTGGTGGAACCCGGCGGTGGAGGCCCAGGCATCCGACCGCGCCCACCGCATTGGACAGACGCGGCCCGTGACGGTCTACCGCATCGTGGCGCGGGACACCATCGAGGAACAGATCGTTGCCCTGCACGCCTGGAAGCGCGACCTGGCCGGCGGCCTCCTGGACGACACGGGGGAGGCGCTTCGCCTCTCGGTGAAGGAACTGCTGGAACTGATCGAGTCTTAAGTGCGCCCTCTCCCGGCGCCGCACACCGTTTAGAAAACTTTAGAGATCGTCCCGCCCCCGACGACGGTGTCTCCGTCGTAGAGGACGACAGCCTGGCCCACGGCCGGGGCGCGCTGGGGAGTGTCGAACGTGACCATCAGCCCCCCGCCCTCCGTCTGGACTGCCGTCGCAGGGACTTCCCTCTGCCGGTAGCGGACCTTCGCCCCCACACGGACCGGCCCGTCGAGGGACGGCACAGCGATGAGGTTGACGTCCTCCGCCTGCACCGTACGCACAAACAGTGCCTCCTCCCCGGAGAGCGTGACCGTGTTTGCAGCGGGGTCGATGGCGGTGACGTAGAGCCGCGTCTCCGCCGGGATGCCCAGCCCCCGCCTCTGCCCGACGGTGTAGTGGACGATGCCGCGGTGCCGGCCCAGGACCTTTCCCTCCGGGCTGATAAAATCCCCCGGCGGCGAGGTCCGCCCCGTGTACTGCTCGATAAAACCGGCGTAATCCCCGTCAGGGACGAAGCAGATATCCTGAGAGTCGTGTTTGCGCGCATTGACAAAGCCCTGGGCCTCCGCAAGAGCACGCACCTCCGGCTTCGTCATCTCCCCCAGGGGAAAGAGCGTGTGGGCCAGCTGATCCTGAGTCAGGTTATACAGCACATAGCTCTGGTCCCGCTCCGGGTCAAAGGCTTTTTTCAAAAGGTACCGGCGGTCGGGGGCGCGTTCAATGCGCGCGTAGTGTCCCGTGGCGATGAAGTCCAGCCCGCGTTCCCGGGCGGCGGCAAGGAGCCCCTCGAACTTCAGGTAGCGGTTGCAGTCGATGCAGGGGTTGGGCGTGCCCCCTGCTTCATAGACACGGATAAACTTGTCGATCACCCGCAGCTTGAAGTCCACCATGCAGTCAATGACCTCGTGGGGGATGCCTAAGAGCGCGGCCACGGCGGCTGCGTCGTCGATGTCCCGCTGAGAACAGCAGGGATGCCGCGGGCTGAGGCCAATATCCCCGTTGAGGAACAGGCGCATCGTCGCTCCTGTGCAGGCATAGCCCTGTTCCTTCAGGAGAAAGGCAGCCACGCTGCTGTCCACACCGCCGCTCATGGCGGCCAGAACTCCTTTTTTCATTCACGATCCCCCCTCTTTGGATATGCCGTGATACCGGCCTTTGCAAACCGCGAAGTTTTCAAGTATATTATACGAAACCGCACGTTAAGGGAGGCATGAGGGAATGAACAGGATCATCACTATCGGGCGCGAGTTTGGGAGCGGTGGGCGCGAGCTGGGACGCCGCCTTGCGGAGATGATGAAGGTGGCTTACTACGACCGTGAGATCGTCTCGGAGATCGCAAAGCGTACCTCCCTGTCGGAAGAATATGTTCAACAGATCGTGGAACGCCGGCCTATCGTGGCGTTTCCCATCCATGTAGGGCGAAGTTTCTACCCCATGCTCAACCCCATGTGGGACCAGGGGCAGACCGTCTATCAGGAACAGCACCGCCTCATTCGTGAACTGGGCGCAAAATCGGACTGCGTCATTGTCGGCCGGTGTGCGGACTATATTTTGAGGGAGCTGAAACCGTTTCGCATCTTTGTCTACGCGGACATGGACAGGCGGATCGCCCGCTGCCGGGAGCGGGGCGAGGATGCCGGGCGGCTGGACAACGGGGAGACGATGACGGACAAAGAGCTGAAACGGCGCATCAACGAGGTCGATAAAAACCGCGCGAAGTATTACGAGTTCTACACCGGGCAGACCTGGGGGGACCGGCTGAACTACGACCTCTGCCTGAACACGAGCTCAGCTGACCTGGCCAAGTCGGCGTCCGCCATCGCGCGGCTGTTCGAGTAAACGCCGCGTCCGGGGGCCCGGGGGATGAGGGCAGGGCGTCTCTTGAGGTATTTACAAGAAAGTTTAGCTTATGATAACATTCTCTCAGGTCCGGTCTAATGTTGTAAACAAACAAAGGAGAGCGAATGTTATGAAGAACATTAGCTTTGATTATTCCCACGCATCTGCCTTTGTGGCGGCTCATGAGGTGGAGAGCATGAAGGCCATCGCCCTGAACGCGGCGGAGAGGCTGAAGTCCCGCAAGGGCGAGGGAAACGATTTTCTGGGGTGGATCGACCTGCCTGTGAACTATGATCAGCCACGCGGCGCGAGCAGCCTCGATCAGCAGGAATTTGCCCGCATCAAAGCGGCGGCAAAGCGCATCCAGCAGGACTCTGACGTGCTGCTGGTGATCGGCATCGGCGGCTCCTACCTCGGCGCGAGGGCGGCCATAGACTTCCTCCGCGGCAGTTTCTACAACGACATGACAAAGGAAAAGCGGAAGGCTCCGCAGATCTATTACGTTGGCAACAGCATGAACGGGACCTACATCGAGGAGGTCATCGACCTGCTGGAGGGCAAGGACTTCTCCATCAACGTCATCTCCAAGTCCGGCACGACGACGGAGAGCGCCATCGCCTTCCGCGTTTTCCAGGAGCTGCTCATCAAGAAATACGGCAAAGAGGGCGCGGCGAAGCGCGTTTATTCCACCACGGACAAGGCCCGCGGGGCGCTGAAGAGCCTCTCGGACGAGGCGGGCTATGAGTGCTTCGTCATCCCGGACGACGTGGGCGGGCGGTTCTCCGTGCTGACGGCGGTGGGACTGCTGCCCATCGCGGTGAGCGGCGCGGACATTGATAAACTGATGGAAGGCGCGGCGGCTTTCCGTGAGATTGCGCTGAACAAGGGCTTTGAGGACAACCCCGCGCTTCAGTACGCTGCGCTGAGAAACATTCTGCACCGCAAGGGCAAGGACGTGGAGGTCCTGGCGAACTACGAGCCCTCCATGCACTACATCTCCGAGTGGTGGAAGCAGCTCTACGGCGAGAGCGAGGGCAAGGACCAGAAGGGCGTTATGCCGGCGTCCGTGGACCTGACCACCGACCTGCACTCCATGGGGCAGTTCATCCAGGACGGCAGCCGCCTGATGTTCGAGACCGTCCTCAGCCTGGAAGAACCCAGGCGGGACTTTACGCTCAAGGAACAGGAGAACAACGTGGACGGGCTGAACTACCTGGCCGGGAAGACCATGAGCACCGTCAACCGCTGCGCCATGCAGGGAACGATGGAGGCCCATGTGGCCGGCGGCGTGCCGAACTTCATCATCAATATCCCGAAACAGGACGAGTTCTACCTGGGCCAGCTCTTCTACTTCTTTGAGTTCGCCGTGGGCGTCAGCGGCTACATCAACGGCATCAACCCCTTTGACCAGCCGGGCGTGGAGTTCTACAAGAGCAATATGTTCAAGCTGCTGGGCAAGCCGGGGTATAACAAGTAAGGGACACAGCATAAACAGACTTCGGGAGGCGAAGAACGCCTCCCGGATTTTTTCAGAGATTAAACGCCCCCCTTGCGGGGGGCTTTAATTTTCCTTGCTCGCGCTCAACAGGCCCGGCGCTAGGTCGGGGGCTCACGCTCCGCAATGCGTTCCGAGATTGCGTCGCCGTGAGCCCCTCTCCTACGCGCCTTAATTTACGCGCCTACTTTTTGCACCTCCGTGCCAGCAGAGGCATTATTGCCAGCAGCCCCGCAAGGCCCAACCCGCTGTCACACCCGCCGGAGCCCTTGTCGCTGGTGGGGCTGTCACTGGTTGGGCTGTCGTTGCTGCCGGAGT